>JAGZWV010000011.1 GCA_018378775.1 Collinsella sp.
AGGCCAGCTTCCTTGATCAGCTCGACGGCAGTCTGCTGGTCCTTGCCCAGCACATCGGGCACGGTGACCTGCTCGCCGCCAAAGAGTCCTGTGGCAAAGGCCACCACGATGCCGATGACGGCAACGGCTGCCACCACGGCGGCGATGATCTTGTTCTTGTTGGATTTGGGCTTTTCGACCTCGTAGGAGCCGGTGGAGCCCGAAACCGAGCTACGGGCGGTATTTTGGCCGCTCACGCCCGAGACGGGACGCACCATGGCGCGCGTCTGATCGGAAAGCTCGCGAGTCTTGGTGGCACCCAACTCACCGGGGGCACCGATGATGCGCGTGGGCTCCGAGACGTTGACGGCACGGCCCGACAGGTAGCTATTGAGCACCTGACGAAGCTCGTCGGCGGTCTGGAAGCGGTTTGCCGGGCCCTTCTCCATGCACTTGAGGATGATGCGCTCAAGGTCGGCGTCGACACCGGAGTTGATCTGGCTCGGCGGAATAGGCAACTCGTTGACTTGCTTGAGTGCGACCGAGATGGCGTCGTCACCGTCAAAGGGAACGCGGCCGGTGGCGCACTCGTACATCACGACGCCCAGCGAGTAGATATCCGAGGTGGGGCCGAGGTCCTGACCGCGGGTCTGCTCGGGGCTGACGTAGTGGGCGGTTCCCAGCACGTTGTTGTCTTGCGTGAGGTGGCTGTTCTTGGCGCGCGCGATGCCAAAGTCCATCACCTTGATGTTGCCGTCGGGCAGCACCATGATGTTCTGCGGCTTAATGTCGCGGTGGATGATCTCGTGCTTGTGGGCGACCGAAAGCGCAGAGCTGATCTGCGAGCCGATCTGGGCGACCTTCTTGGGGTCGAGGGCGCCGTGGCTCTTGATGCCGCTCTTAAGGTCGGTGCCGCGCAGGTACTCCATGACGATGTAATAGGTGTCGCCGTCCTTGCCCCAATCGTAGACGCCCACGATATAGGGGGAGGAGAGACCGGCTGCTGCCTGGGCCTCCTGCTTAAAGCGTGCGGCGAAGGTTGCGTCGCCAGCATACTGCGGCAGCATGATCTTGACGGCTACCGTGCGGTCGAGGACCTGGTCCTGTGCACGGTAGACGGTCGCCATGCCGCCTGTTCCCACCTTATCCTTGAGGAGGTATCTTCCCCCGAGGACCCTCTGTTCCATTCCTGCTCCTAACATAACTATTCGCTCAACGATGTGTGTAGTACCTACGATGTGGCCGCTGGGGCCGTGTGGCGCGTTGCCGCTAACTCTTAGGCCGCGGCGCGCCTCGGGTGTCCGATTCGATCATGGGCATCACGCTCCCTGTGCGGCAAGCGCCGCGGTCAGGACGATGCCGGCAATCTTGGCGGCCTTGACGTCATGCTTGTCGTAATCCTCTAAGGCCACCGAGATGGCGACTGTGGGTGAATCGTAAGGTGCAAAGCCAACGAACATCGAGTTGACGTTGGTGCCGCCAATCTCGGCCGAGCCGGTCTTGCCGGCGACCTTGACGCCGGGGATTTGGGCATCGGTGCCGGTGCCGGACTGGACGACGGCAAGCATGGCCTGCTTGACCTGGTCGGCCGTGGCGGAGCTGACGGCCTGACCAAGCGAGCGGGACTGCGTGGTCTTGACCACGGTTCCGTCCGGGGCGAGTACCTGGGCTACAAAGTACGGGTCCATGACCACGCCGCTGTTAGCGATGGCGGCGGCAATCACGGCGTTTTGCATGACGGTGGTCTGCGGGCCGGGCGTGTGGTCCATGCCGACAGGCTGGCCGGCGCCGGCCCAGGCGGTCTCCCACTCGGTCATGAGCGACGGGTCGGCCATGATGGAGGCCGCGGAGGTCAGGTCCTGGCCGAGCTTTTGGCCGTAGCCAAAGGCGTTGGCAAACTGCACGAGCGTGTTTGCGCCAACTTCGTTTGCCACCTGGCCAAAGACGACGTTGGAGGACACGGCAAAGGCCTGCTGCAGGCTGATGGTGCCGTAGCTCTCGTTGGCATAGTTGGTGACCGGTGCGTTGCCGATGTCCATGGAGCCGGGCGCCTGGTAGGTGCTGGTAAGGCTGGCGGTACCGGTCTCGAGTGCCGCGGAAAGCGTAACGACCTTAAACGTTGAGCCCGGCGTGTACAGCGCGTCCATGGCACGATTGTACATGGAGCCGTCCTCGCCGCCGCCCGTCTGCAGCAGGGCATCGATGTTGGTGTTGTCGTAAGTGGGCGAGCTGGCACATGCGAGCACCGCGCCGGTACGCGGGTCGATGACCACTACAGCGCCCTTAAAGCCCTTGAGCGCCTGCTCAGCAGCCGTCTGGATACGCGAGTCGATGGTGAGCTTGGCGGTGTTGCCCGGCTGGGTCTGGCCCGCGAGCGACGCGATGGCGTTGTTCCAGCTGGAGTAATCCTTAGAGCCGGTGAGCGTGTCGTTCATGACGCTCTCGATGGCGGTGGTGCCATACTGCTGGCTCACGTAGCCAACCACGTGTGCTGCCAGGTTACCGTTGGGGTAGGAGCGTACGTAGGTGCCGTCCTCCTGCTGCAGCGACTCGGCCAGCGTCACGCCGTCGGACGTGATGATGGAGCCGCGCTGGATGTACTTGGAGCGGGCGATGGTGTGGTTGTTGGTCGGCATGTCCTGATAGTCCTTGGCCTTGATGACCTGGACATAGGTGAGGTTGCCGATAAGGATGGCGAACAGCGCCGTAAAGGCGAGCACCGCGCGGGTTAGACGGTTGGCGAGCGCCACGCGGCCGAGCACACCGGATTCAGGTGTGTCGAGCAGGCGACGGCGCATGCGCGAGCCGACGGAATGGCTGCCACTGCCGTAGGAAGACGAGGTGGCAAAGCGCGTGCCCGTCGGGGCGGCGGCAGATGCGACCTGATCATCGGTGATGGCGGCCATGGTGCCGGTGCCGGTAAGCTCTGCCTCGCGTCCGGTCGCCTCGTCACCAGCGCGCAGCAGGAGCGCGACGATGATAAAGCTTGCCAGCAGCGAGGAGCCGCCCTGGCTCATAAAGGGCAGGGTGACGCCGGTCAGCGGGATCAGGCGGGTAACGCCGCCTACGATCAAAAAGGCCTGGAAGCTGATGGCTGCCGTAAGGCCCGTGGCACTAAAGGCGGCAAGGTCGGACTTTGCGCGGGCAGCTGTGGTCAGGCCGCGAACGGCAAAGAGCATAAACAGGATGAGCACGGCGCCGCCGCCCAAAAGGCCCATCTCCTCGCCGATAGCCGAGAAGATAAAGTCGGACTCGACGACAGGGATGTTGTTGGCCATGCCGTTGCCGATGCCAACACCGACCAGACCGCCATCGGCAAGCGAGAAGAGCGACTGGACGATCTGGTAGCCCTGGCCCTGGGCGTCCTTAAACGGATCGACCCAAACCTGGAAACGCACCTGAACGTGCGACAGGAACTTGTAGGCGCCCACGGCTCCAACGGCCAAGAGCGCAAGACCGATAACGACATACGAGAATCGTCCCGTGGCAACGTAGAGCATCAGCAAGAAGATGGTGTAGAACAGCACGGCCGAACCCAGGTCGCGTTCGAAGACGACGACGAGCAGGCACACACCCCACACGGCAAACAGCGGCAGCAGCAGTCGCAGACGAGGGATCTTAAAGCCCAGGATCTTGCGGTTGGAGATGGAGAGCAACTCGCGGTTCTCGGCCAAGTAGCCGGCCAAGAACAGGACGATAAAGACCTTGGCGAACTCGCCGGGCTGGATGGTAAAGCCCGCGATGCGAATCCACAGCTTGGAGCCCGAGATCGTGGTGCCGATAAAGATAGGCAGCATCAGCAGGATGATGCCGATAATGCCAAAGGTGTACTTGTAGCGCATGACCACGTCGAGGTTTTTGACCAGTGCAAGCGTTCCCACCATGAGCGCCACCGAGACAAACAGGATGATGAGCTGTGAGATGGCGAGAGCGGGGGCGAGACGCGTCACGAACGTGATGCCGATGCCCGAAAGTATAAATACGATGGGCAGGATGGCGGGGTCGGCACCGGGCGCCAAGATGCGCACGGCAATGTGGGCCGCGGCAAAGGCGGCAAAGAGGCCGATCGGTACGGCGAGTGTCTCAAAGGAGATGGCAGCGCCCGCGGTGAGGACGTACATCGCATAGAGCAGGATGACGGGGAACGCCGAGGCGATGAGCAAGAGCAGTTCGGTGTTGCGGCGACTCATAAGCGGCACTCCCTTTCTAATTCTTATCGGAGGCTTCGGCCTCGGCTGACTGTTCGGCGGTTTTCTCGGAATCTGACTCGGAGGTGGATTCCTGATCGGTGTTGTCGCGAATCGTTTGCGCGTCAATCACCTGACGGGTCTGCTCCTCGTCAATCTGATGGCGGTACTTGGAAATGGTGTCCTGCGCATCGTCGACACTCGTTTGCGGAATGCCTGCCTTCAGGCGGTTTTGCGTGTCTTCGGGCAGGTCGGACAGCTTGATGCTGGTTTCGCTCTCGAGCCAGTGGAGCTCGACCCCGAGCGTCTTGCCGGGCAGGCCGCGCCAGACGGCGACATTGCCGTGGTAGGTTCCCAAGTAATAGGAGCCGGTGACGCCCGCGTATGCCCAGATGCCTGCTACCAGCACAAAGACAAGGGCCAAGACGGTGGCGATGGTGACATTGCGGCGTCGGACGCGTTTTGCCTCGCGCATGACGCCGTCGTCGACCAGGTCGACGACCACCACGGTCACATTGTCGTGGCCGCCGGCGGCGAGTGCCGCGTCCACCAAGTTGTCGACACAGATCTGTGCGCTCGAGGACTGCGTAGCGATGTTCTCGATATCGCTATCGGGAATCATGCTCGAAAGACCATCGGAGCACAGAATCAGGCGGTCGCCTTCCTCGATGTGCAGGGTAAAGTGGTCGGCATACGTGGCGGGATCCGAGCCCAGCGCGCGGGTGATGACCGAGCGGTTGGGGTGGACGCGGGCCTCGTCGGCCGTAATCTCGCCGGCATCCACGAGCTCCTCCACGTAGGAGTGGTCGCGGGTCACGCGGATGAGCGTACCCTCGTGGAGCAGGTAGGCGCGCGAGTCGCCCACGTGGGCGATGGCGAGCGTGTCGTTTTCGATGTAGGCGCAGGTGGCCGTGCATCCCATGCCGGGTTTGCCCAGGCCGTTGAGGGCGGCCTCGATCACGGCGGCGTTGGCGGCCTCGACGGCTGCGGCTAGGCGCGCGGCGTCGGCGGACTGCGGCGCCGTCTTGGCGATGGTCTCGACGGCGATGGAGGATGCCACCTCGCCGGCGGCGTGTCCTCCCATGCCGTCGCACACGCAAAAGAGCGGCGACTGCACCAGATAGGAGTCCTCATTGTGCGGGCGTACGCATCCGACGTCGGAACGGGCGCCCCACATAAGCTGCGTGGTGGTGCCGGCGTCGTAGGTCGAGTCGGTCTCGATGCGCTCGTCGGTCAGCGGCTCAAAGCTCATGGTCGAGCCGGGATCTTTGAGCTTTGCCTCCACGGCGGCGACATCGATCTCGGCGGTGTCGCCGGGGGAGACGGTGTCGGCATCGTCTCCCGACTCGGCGTCGGAGACGTCCGGAAGGTTGAGATCTTCGGTTACGCGGTCGGCGGGATCGTCGTCCTGCTGCGGCTCGACAGCCGTCGGCTCGGGCGTCGCAAAGTGCGACGGCGCGGGCGTGCTCTGGGGTTGAGCGGAGGGCTCGGGAGCTGCGGCGGGCGCGGCAACGGGCTGCTCGACTTCGGCAAGCGTTGCGGATGCGGGTGCCGCCTCGCTTGCCGGGGCGACGGGGAATACCGGCGCGGCAGGCTCGGGGGCTGCAAACACGGCAGCGCTCTCGTTAATCGCCTCGGCGACGGGCTCGGCAAAGTGAGCCGGTGCGGGCGTTGCCTCCGGTTCCGCCGACTGCTCGGCAGCGTGCGCGCCGATGGTGGCATCGAGCTGCTCGGTATCGGCGTCCTCGTCATCGACGAGTGTCGGATATTCTTGAGTTACATGCGAAAGAGGCAGGGAGAACACCGTGTCCTCGGGCTCCACGGTCGCAGGGCGCGCCGGAGCGGCATGAGCCGGCGTAGCTGCGGGGGCAGTCGGCGTCTCGGGCATGGTTGCGGACTTGTTCTCCTCGTCGATCATCGACGGTTCACCTTCATGACCACGTCGCCAATCTGGACTTCGTCGCCTTCGCGCAGCGTCGCGGGCTCCACCAGCTGGCGGCCGTTGACGAGCGTGCCGTTAAGCGAGTTGAGGTCTTCGATGATGAGCGCCGGGCCCTGCAGCGAAAAGCGCGCATGCGAGGCCGAGACGAACGGTTCGTTGATGCAGATGTCCGAAGATGGCGAGCGACCGACGATGACGGGGCCGAGCATGTCTACGTGGATGCCGCGGATACCGCGCGGACCCTTGTCCACATCGATCGTCCAAATGGCCGAGTCGCGGCGCTGTCCGCGCACAAGTCCCACGCCGGTCTTCATGACGGCGAACAGGAAGATATAGAGCAGGGCGACCAGGACGATGCGGCCTGCAAAAAGGACGATATCGATGTTCATAAGCGACTATCCCCTAAATTCAAAGGTGCTCAGGCCAAACGTCAGCAGGTCGCCGTTGCGCAGCGGGCAGCGCGTGATGCGGCGGTTGTTGACGAGCGTGCCGTTGGTGGAATTGAGGTCCTCGATCGACCAGTCCGAACCGGTAAAGGTGAGCTGGGCGTGACGGCGCGACACGTTGGGGTCGCGCAGGGCGATGTCCGAAACCGAACGCTCGCGACCGATGGTCACCTGCGCGGAAGTGATGCTGTGGCTCTCGCCGCTCACGACGTCGACGAGCTGGGCGAGCGGGCGCTGCGGGGCGCGGGTGCTCGCCATGTTGGAGGCAATACCGGCCGCGGCGCCAAGGCCCACGGCGGCGCCGGTCGCGGCGGCTCCGCCCATACCGGCGAGGGCGTCACGAGAGACGGTCTGCGGCACGGGGATGGGCGCGGCGGCGGGGTCGGGGACGTTGGGCACAAAGGGATCGGCCACGGCGAGCGGGTCGGGAGCGGCGGCGCGGGGCGTCGGCTGCTGGGGCATGGCGGCGGGGTGTTGTTGCTGCGGAGCGGCGAATTGCTGCTTGCCGGCGCGGGGAGCGCTGGCGGCGCGGCTTGCGGCCGAGTTGTTCTGGCCCAGGCCATTCTGGTAGGCGCGCTCTTCCTCGTACAGACGACCGAGCGTGGGGGCGTCGACGTTCTCGGCAAAGACCGAGAACTTACCGGCACGCAGCTGGGGGTCGATCATAAAGCGAACGAGGGGCTCGCCGACAAACACATAGCGGCGCTTTTCGGCCTGTGCCTTCACAAACTCGCGGACTTCGCGCGAAAGCTCGGGGTAGAACGGGGCGAGCATGGGATCGTCGTCGGCGGCGATCAGGATGGTATAGAGTGCCGGCGCGGTGTTGACGCCGTTGATCACCAGAGTCTGATCCTCCATGTCGCGAGCGGCCTGCTTGGCAAGCTTCTTAAAGGAGAACGGGGCACGGGTGGCACCGAAGATGCCGGCCACGTGGTCCTCGAAGATGTTCAGGAAGTTCACGAAAGATCACTCTCCGTATAGGTTCTTTGGTATCCGAGCAAATATAGGCATATCCCAACGATTATAGAGGATAGGGTTCCCGCAACCGCCGCCTTGACGACGACCGCGGCCGCAAGGCTGGCAATTTCCATATGGTGTGCAAGACAGAGCGACGCCGCGGTGCCTATTCCGCAGCCGGCGATGGCAGCGATTGCAGCCAGGTTCGAGCCCTGCTCGGCACGCCTGGCATGGGCGTTGAGCAGCAGAGATGTCAGTGCAGCTGTCGCCGCGACAAGCACAACGGCAGCCCAGAAGAGCATGTCTCCCAGCGCCGCGGCAACATTGCCGAGCCCCAGCACGCCTCCGGCGGAAAGCGCAACCGTAGCCAGGCGGCCAAAAAGCGCGCCCATCCCCGTGGCGGCCGCGGCGCTTGCCGGGCCGAGCCAAAAGGCCGCGATGCCGGCGGCGACCCCGGCGGCAAGGAGGACGTCACCCGTTAGACAGCCAAGTGCTACCGCGCAGGTGAGCGCGGCGCTCGCGGCAGCCTCGGTGCGGCCCCAGGCGATCCACCAACCGGACATGGTGGCGGCAAAGAGCACCGCGACGGGCAGCATCGACAGGATGCCCTGCGCCTGCATGGTGGCGTTGGCCATAAGTACCAAAAAGCCCACGGCCGAGATAGCCGAGCCAATCTGCGGGGCCAGGCCGGCGGCCACCCCAATCGCGATGGCCGCGGCAATAAGTCCGGGAAGCGCCGCGACGCCAGCCGTCTGCATGATCAAAAAGCTAAAGGCGCCACACGCTAGCGCCGAGATGGCGCGCATGGTGTAATCGCGCGCGTGGCTCCAGCGCGTGCCGGCCCAGCCGAGTGCGGGGTCGACCTCGATGGTGTCGTCCTCATAGGGCAACGATTCGATATCGTCTGCCGCGCGCTCGTCATCCGACAGCTCGCCCACCATCTGCTCCAGGCTGCGACGGCCCTCGCGCACGCTGCCCAAGCCGGCGAGCAGCTGGTCACAAAATGACTCGATGCTGCTGGGGCGGTCTTGCGGCATGGGGGAGAGGGCGCTCATGAGCGCAGCCTCGGCCCCCGGGGGAAAGTGCGGGATGAGCTCGCTAGGGTAGGTGGCACCGCCGATGATGCGGCCGAGCGAGTCGCCGGGCGTGGCGGCTATAAAGGGAGCGCTGCCGCACAGGCCCTCGTAGATCACACAGGCGAGGGCAAAGACATCGGCGCGCTCGTCGACTGTGCCAGTCTCGATATCGAGCTGCTCGGGCGGCATGTAGCCGATGGTGCCGCCGCGCGAGCCGCCAAAGCCGCCGGCAGACGACAGCCGCGCCATGCCAAAGTCGGTGAGCTTTACATTGCCCGAGTGGTCGATGAGCACGTTGGCGGGCTTAATATCCAGGTGGAGCACGCCGTTGCTATGGGCGAAGGTGAGCGCCTGGCCCAGCGCGTCGGCAATTGCCGCGGCCTCGTCAAAGGTGAGCGAATGACCGTCCACGCGATGCAAAAACTCGGCTAGGGACATGCCGTCGACATATTCCATGACTAGGTAGGCATAGGCGGTATCGTGCGTAAAGTCGATAACCTGCACGATATTGGGATGTTGAAGCATGGCGGCAGTGTGCGCCTCGCGCAGGACATCCATGATGTCGCTGGCGGGCATGCCGGCACCGTTGATAAGAGGGATGCGCTTAATGGCCACGCGACGGCGCAGGTGCGTGTCGCGGCAAATCTCGATGGAGCCAAAACCGCCGGTCGCGAGCGTCTCGAGCGGCTGGAACCGCTTGAGCAGCTCGCGAGAGCTGGTGCCCTCCAAGGGAACGTCCGGCGAGAACCGGGCGGTATGTTGCGAGAAAAGCGGCATGGCCAACCCTCGTGCGTTTAAAGTTCATTTGCGAGCGGCGGGCGCGGAGCCGATCCGTTCGCGGTGGCATAGATGCTGCTAGTGTAGCACGCTCGGGTGCATGGTGAAGGTAGCGGGGCGAGGTGGCCTATCTGACTTGGCCTTAGCGCTTCTTCTTGTTCTTCTTCTGCTTGCGCTGTTTGGCCTTTGCGTTCTTGGGCTCGCTTTCCTGCTTGGCCTTGGCAGCGGCCTTTTCGGCCTTCATCTTCTTGCGTTTGGTCTCAATGCGCAGCTTTTTGTTGATGCGCGCCTTGAGGAAGGAGCCAAACTGCTCGGCATCGCCGCGAACAAAGGTGTCCTTGGGGATCGTCACGCCCTGGTCGGCGAACATGGCCACAAAGATGCGCTCGCCGTCGAGCACGTGGTCGAGCTTCTCAAACGGGAAGAACTGCGACTTGCCGCTCTTGCCCCAGACCATCAGGCCGTCCTCGTTGGCGGCGACGCGGCGGTAGCGGCCGCCCATGGACTCGTCGGCCTCGACGGCATCGATAAAGTCGCGGGCGAGCGTGTGGTGGAGGTTCTTGCTCCACCAGGCCAAAAAGGCGCCGAACACGATCAGCACGACGCCGAACTTGATCCAGCTGCCGCCGGCCACCAGCATGCCGATGCCGATGAGCACGGCAATCGCGGCGGCGACGTACAGGGAGCCACGGCGCCTGGGCGAGGCGACCAGGCGGGCGAAGTCGGTGACGAGGTCGTTTTCATACTGATACTCGTTGAGGTACAGAATGCCGTCATCGGCCGCGGCCTGCGCCTCGAGCGCGACCTCGACCTGGTCGGCTGCTTCGGAGGGAATGAGGTTGCTCTCTGCGTCTGCCATGCTCTTTGGACTCCTATCGCGGCGGGCTCGCCGTACGGGTTATTATGGAATGCAGTATGCCGTGCGACCGCATGGCCGCCGCGGCAACAAGACTCAGTATACCCGGGGGAGCACCCATGGAATCGTTGTACCGAAAGTATCGCCCGCTCACCTTCGACTCCGTGGTGGGCCAGCAGCATATCGTCTCGACGCTCGAGCACGCCATCACCGAGGGGCGCCTGTCCCACGCCTACCTGTTCTGCGGACCGCGCGGCACGGGCAAGACCACCATGGCGCGCATTCTGGCCAAGGCGCTGCTGTGCCGCAATGCCGAGGCGGCGCGCGCCGAGGGTGCAAGCGGCTGCATGCCCGACGGTACTTGCGAGGAGTGCGAACTCATTGCCGAGGGCAACCACCCCGATGTCTACGAGCTCGATGCCGCAAGCCGTACCGGCGTGGACAACGTGCGCGAGGAGATCATCAACTCCGTCAACTTTGCCCCGGTGCGCGGCAAGTACAAGATTTATATCATCGACGAGGTCCACATGCTCACGACGGCGGCGTTCAACGCGCTGCTCAAGACGCTTGAGGAGCCGCCGGCACACGTGATCTTTGTGCTGTGCACCACCGACCCGCAAAAGATTCTGGAGACCATCCTCTCGCGCTGCCAGCGTTTCGATTTCCATCGCATCGGCAACGAGGATATTGAGCATCGCCTGGCATACGTGTGCGAGCAGGAGGGCTTCGATTACGACGACGAGGCGCTGGCTATCGTGGCGCGTCATGCCAAGGGCGGCATGCGCGACGCGTTGTCCACGCTGGAGCAGCTGAGCGTCTTTGGCAACGGTTCTGTGCATGCGGACGACGCCCGCTCGCTTTTAGGCGAGGTTTCGGACCAGATTCTGGGCGAGTTTTCCCGTGCCATTGCCGATCGCGATGTTGCCGAGCTCTATGGACTGATTCGTGCGCAGGTCGAGGAAGGAAACGACCTGCTGGAACTGACGCGCGACCTGGTGGCGCATGTGCGTGACGTGTACGTTGCCTGCGTTGCCGGTGCCCGTGCCGAGCTGTTTGAGGGCGGCTCCGAGCAGGCCGAGGCGCTTGCTGCCGAGGCCGCTGCCTTTGGCGAGCATCCTGCCGACCGCCTGGCCCGTGTGCTGACAGTGCTCGACGATGCCGCACTGGAGATGAGGGGCGCGAGCGACGTGCGCCTGGTGCTCGAGATCGCCTGCACGCGTCTGGCACGTCCCGAGGCCGATTTGACGATTGAAGCTTTGGCTGAGCGCGTAGCTCGCTTGGAGGCCATGGTTGCCAACGCCGCCGTTCCGGCGAGCGTGGCTGCTGCTCAGGCCGCCGCGCCTGCAGCATCCGTACCCGCTGCTGCCCAGCAGCCGACGCTAATTTCGGGCGTCCGTGCTGCTGCTCCGGCGGCATCCGCTGCCCCTGCTGTTACGTCCGCGCGCCAGGGCGGTATGCCTTGGGACCGCGGCGCTGCTGTTCCGGCTGCCCAGCCTGCACCCAAGTCCGCGGCTCCGGCTCCCGCGCCCAAGCCTGTAACGCCTGCACCTCAGCCCGTTGCGGCTCCGGCTCCCGTGCCTGCTGCATCGACCGTGCCGGTGTCCAAGCCCAACAACGCCGCCCAGGTTGCCGCCGCCGGTGCTGCCGAGACCCCCGCGGTCGAGGACGCCGGCGAGCTCCAGCGCAAATGGGCCGAGGTCGTCGAGCGCGTCAAGGCTCGTCAGGCTTCCTACGCAGGCCTGCTGCTCAACGCCCGCGCCACGGCCGACGACGGCTCCAAGCTCACGGTTTCGTTCCCCGCGGGCTCGACCTTTGCTATCAAGATGCTCGGTCGCGCCGACACACAGTCGGTGGTTCTGCCGACAGTCAGTGCGGTCTTCGGTCGTCGTACCGTCGACTATGTCCTGGATGGGGGTGGCACGCCGGCTCCTCAACATGAGGAGCATTCTCCATCTGCACGGGCTGCGGTATCTGCGGACCCGCAACCCGTGTCCTCGGCGGCCCCTGCATCTTCGAGCGCCAGCGCTCCGCAGCAGCAAGCGACGCCGGTGATGGCACCGACCCCGTCGGCGCCTAAGCCCGCCACGCCCAAACCGGCCGCTCCGGCTCCCGCGCCCAAGCCCGCTGCCGCGCCTGCGCCCAAGTCATCCGACCTGGCTAAGGCCCCCTGGCTGCGCTCCGACAACCCTGCCGGCGCTCCCGCTACGGGCAAGCTCCCGACCGAGCCCGCGCCCCGTGCGCCCGAGCGCTCTGCCGCCCCCAAATCTCAGCCTGCCGCGTCGTCTGCGCCGTGGGAATCCGAGCAGGTTCCCTACGACGATGCCATGGTCGGCGGTTTTGCTGCCGATGCCGGCGGGGACGATCTGCCGCCGTTCGACGTGCCGGGTGCGGCGTCCGCGCCCAAGCCCGCTGCAGCTGCCCCCAAAGAGGAGGACGCCCCCGCTGCCCCTTGGGAGTCCAACCCAGGCGCGGGCAGCCCCTTCGGCCACCAGGGCGCAGCCCCGAGCATCCCGCAGACCGAGGACGAGGCCAAAGCCCTCATCCGCAGCGTCTTCGGCCAGGCCACCATCTTCAAGCCGGTGGAGTAGCTGCGCGGGCGGGCATACTGCTCAAGAAGAGAACTCTTTGTCCGGGCGCATCTGTATTTCGGACATGTGTAATGTGGTGCCGCGTATATCGCATTCGAGTAGACAGGTACGTGACGGTCGGCCTAGGATGCTGAGGTCGATACGATACGTTGCATGGCTGTCCGTGTACTCGACTTGCTCGGCGCTGACGGTTGCTCCGATTGTCGAGAAAACGCCTAGTTCGGCATCGACAATCTTGGAGTTCTTTATCTTGACCTTGAACTCTTGGTAGAGGGATGGGCTGTTGTAGTAAACGGTTCGGGTTCCGTCGGTGCACTCATCGGTCGCTTCCCATTTGACGACGGGCTGGCCCGAGCTGGCTACCAGCAGTTCTGCTCCAAAGGCTATAGCATGGGTGATGACAACCAGCAATGCCCAGCCGACAAAGAGATAGAGAACCACATACATAACGGGGTGTTTTGAGCGGATGTTTTGGAGCACGTCGGGGGCATTCATGGGGCACCTCCAAATTGCTATCTGCGGCAATCAAATTATACCCCACCGCCATGAGCGCCGCCTCGAGTAGTGGCTCGGCATTTAGCCATTTAGTGGTACGCATTAAATGTCGGATTCCGGCTCTACAAGATTTAGCTTTCAATATTATGCAGATGCGAATTATTCGACTTTGCATAATCTTTGGGCGCGGCTTGCACTCCAGGACATGTATATCGACTGAGGTAGCGCGACCGCCCCGCTCGCTGGCCGCGCGCCGTGGTACGATTTTTGAGTTTGAAAGTCCCGCCGCGCTCCGGCTGCCCTTGCAGCTTGTCGCGCGGCCGCACGTAAAGGAGCCATTATGGCCGGTATGAACATGCAGCAGATGATGAAGCAGGCTCGCAAGATGCAGGAGCAGCTTGCCGCCGCGCAGGAGAACCTCAAGTCCCAGACCGTCGACGCCTCTGCCGGCGGCGGCATGGTCAAGGTGACCGTTAACGGCGAGATGGAGCTCGTCAACCTCACCATCGATCCCGATGCGCTCGATCCCGAGGACGTCGATATGCTGCAGGACATGATCATGGCTGCCGTCAACGAGGCCGTCCGCGGCGTCAACGAGCTCGCCAACAAGCAGATGGGCGCCATCACCGGCGGCCTCAACATCCCGGGCATGCCGTTCTAAGACACGCATATATATGAGTGCGAATCACAGTCTGCAAAAACTGCTCGATGAGCTGGGTCGTCTGCCGGGCATTGGTCCCAAGTCGGCCCAGCGCATCGCCTATTACCTGCTCGAGGCCGATGCCGAGGAGGCCCGCCGCCTGGCCGAGGCCATCCTGGAGGTCAAGCAGGAGGTCCACTTTTGCAGCCGTTGCTTTAATTACGCCACGGCCGACGAGTGCTCCATCTGCCAGGACCCGATGCGCGATACCACTCGCATTTGCGTGGTGGGCGAGCCGCGCGACGTCCAGGCAATCGAGCGCACGGGCAGCTACCATGGCCTCTACCATGTGCTGGGCGGCGTGATCAGCCCCATGGACAAGATCGGTCCCGAGCAGCTGCATATCCGCGAGCTGCTGGCGCGCCTGGGCCACGAGGACATCCACGAGGTCATTATCGCCACCAACCCCAACATTGAGGGCGAGACCACGGCGAGCTACCTTGCTCGCACCATTAAGCCATTGGGCGTTGAGGTATCGCGTCTTGCGAGCGGCCTTCCCGTGGGCGGCGACTTGGAGTATGCCGACGAGCTTACGCTTGGCCGCGCTATCGAGGCCCGCCGCGCGATCTAGACGGCGTCAGCTCCATGGCATGTCCCGTCGACCTGCCGCACGGGGCACTCATAATTGGGCGCACGTTCATGCATTTGTTGTTCAACAAACCTGCTTTTCATCCGCTTATCGCGTGGATGGGTCCGTCTGCACCTCGTATTTGCCCATTCGTTGCGCAACCTTTTGGGTTCGCTGATACACTCAAATGTGAATATGAAAGAATGCGCCGCTTTTAAGCGGCGTGTTTTTGTTGGAGGAGAACGCATGCGGCCCGGGGGTACTCAGACAAAGCATGGCGCCGCGGTGCGCATGCGACGCCGGCTGGGCCTGGCGCCTTGGGCGTATGTGCTGCTGTCTTGCTCGCTCGTGCTGGTCATAGCCGGTGTTTCGGCTTATGGCATGACGGTGCCGTCCATGGTGCAGGCGCATGCTGCGCGCGAGCTGCATATTGGGCGCAAGGCCAAAAGCGACTTGGGAACGACAACCGGATATGCGTGGGCGAGTGTGGTCGGGCGCACCGTGTTTGGCGTCGATCCCGCGGACGAGAGCGAGCAGGCATCCAACGAGATCACGCTGGCAAACGGCAAGACCATCGTGCTCACCAACGCCAAGGTCATTACGAAGCTTTCCAATAACAGCGTGGCTTCTGTCGTTAACAAGGCGGAACAGCAGAAGGAGCAGGATTCGCAGCAGACGGGCAAGCCCGGCGGCTCGGACGGGTCCGGTTCTGGCAGCGGTTCGGCGGGCTCGGACGGCGGTTCCGGTTCGGGCTCCGCCTCTGGCGGTGGATCTAGTGGTGGCTCGACGGACGGCGGCACCGGCGGCGAGACGGGTTCGGGTGGTCTCTCGGTTGCCGAGGAAGAGAGTATCCACAGCTGGCTCGTGACCAAGTGCAATATGCTCGATGGCTATGTCGCCCGCGCCAATAGCGTGGTTTCGACCTATAACGCCACGGGCGATACCGGACCGTGCGACACCCTGGCGAATGACATGTTTGTTATCCGTGCCGAGTTCGGTCGACAAAGGTTCTCGACCAAATCTAAGTGGTATCGGCAGTATGCCAATCTGTGGGGCTGCTATACCAACCTGTGCCAATGGGTGGGACATTACGGCGATGACGACGTCGCGCTCAACAACTTCAACACCAATGTGGCGGCGATCGCCCTATGACGAACGACCTCGCTTCTACGGCAGCCCAGTCGCTCAACCGTGATTCCATGGTGGGCCTGCGCCTGGCGCGCGTCGACGGGTTTGAGCCGGCCGTCGCCCTGGGCACGGACGAGCTTCCCGCCTACCTGCGCCGTTTTACGATGCTGTTTGCCGATGACGCCACCATGCGCCGCGGCGGTATCGGCCGTGTGACGCGTGCCGTCAACGCGCAGGGCGAGGCCGTGGCGCTCAAGCAGCTCATCTTGCCAACGCGCGACGAATTTGATGACGATGTCGCCCACGAGGCGCTGGTCACCAAGTTCAAGGCGGCGTTTCGCGAGGAATATGAATGCCATCGTGCCCTTTCGGGCCTTAAGGGCTTTCCCCGCTTATACGGGTGGGGCGAGGTTGACGGCGTGCCCGCGATTGTCATGGAGTGGGTCGAGGGCGAGACGCTCGCTCGCCTGCGCTCGCACCTTGCCGTGGACGACGACGGCCGCCTGTCACCGCTCGTGGCGGCGCGCCTGGGTCGCGACCTGTTCGATCTGCTCTGCCGCATGAGCTTGGTGGGCGAGGGTTTTGTCCACCGCGATATCTCGCCCGCTAATATCATGGTGCGCACGGCGCGTCTGCCGCTCGATCGACAGCTTGCCGAGGGCACCTTCGACCTGTGCTTGATCGATTTTGGCTCGTCGCTGGCGCTCGAGCCCGCCTCTGCGGTGGCCGGTACCGGCGGCAAGGCGTCGTTTACGGAGCGCTATGCCACGCTGCGCCGTGCGACGGTTGCCTACGCCCCGCCCGAGATGCTCACCGATGACATTCCCGACTTACGCACGCTCCGCATGTCGCCGGCAATCGATGTATATGCTGCAGCGAGCACGGTCTACGAGCTCATTGCCGGTGTCGCGCCGTACGAAGTAGCGCCGGGTGCATCGGGTACTTCGGGCTCGCGCAAAAAGACGCGCGATATCGCCAGCCCTTATCGCCTCAAGATGGATACGCTGCCCGACTATCCCGTCGGCGCCCACGCGCCCGGCTGCGACTTGACGCAACTGCTGCGACGCGAGCCCGATGTGGCACTTGCCGCGGCCGAACAGGCTCAGCAGCTGGGGCTCGATCCAAATTCCGAGGATCTGCGCGATGCGCTGGCGTTTGTCGACGCTCAGCTGTTCGATGTGGTGATGGCCTGCCTGTCCTGCCATCAGGAAGATCGTCCCGAGCCGGCTGCGGTGGAGGCGGCGCTCTCGGCATTTTGCGACCACTATGCGCAAAATGTCGCCCGCTCGCTTCGCGCCGAGCCGCTCATGCCGTGCCCGATGGAGGCATCGGGGCACACAGCCCGGCGTGCGGCGATGGTTGGTGCGACGGCGGCAAGCGGCGTGCTTTGGACTGTGGTCGTGGTATCAGCGGCGCTGTTGGCGTCGGGCGCCCATGTGACGCTCGTCGTGGGACCGCTTATGTGGTCCGGGAAGCTGCCGGCCATTATCGCCGCACTGGCGTTGGCGCTGCCGGGCATGGTGGGCATCGCTGCCGGGGCCTTGGCGCGCGACCGTCGTGTGGGATTCCTGCAGGGTGTGTTGGCCCTTTCCGCCTGCGAGGTTCCGGCGCTGGCCGCACTCGCATGCGCCGTGTTTTCCCAGCATGCCGTGGCGGGTGGCCTGGTGGCCGCCATAATTGCAACCTATGCGCTCACGTGGTTTTTGCTGGCGATGGGGTTTGCCTTTGAGCTTCCCGTCGTGTCAGCACGACGTGCGAAAATTTCCATGGCGACGCCGCTTGCCGGCGGAGCCGCGGCTGCCCGCGCCTTTGGCGGGCCGGCCGAAGTATCCGACACTATCTCTGCGACCAAGGAGGGCTAAGCCATGGCTTCTCAAGCTGAGCTCACCCCGTGCGGGGCAATGTTTGACATCTTTAAGCGCGCAGCGC
Organism: Collinsella sp.; assembly: GCA_018378775.1. GTDB lineage: Bacteria > Actinomycetota > Coriobacteriia > Coriobacteriales > Coriobacteriaceae > Collinsella. Next base: position 17,629 of record JAGZWV010000011.1, read on the forward strand.
ACCTGAGCCATATCGAACTGTGCGGCCTGGTGCTCTCGAGCCGCCCGCTCGCCGACGGCCGTAGTCCGCAGAGTCGTGCCGCCGATCGCTCCTGGGTTTCGCGCTTTATCGTGCGCGCACCGGTCGGCACGCTGCAGGAACGTTATTTTGCCGATTGCGGCACCTCGGCCGCGCGCATTATGTCGCAGCTGGCCCTGCGCCGTCGCAACCCCATGGACGCCGCGGCCGTGACCAATATGGTGTGCGGCCCCGCTGGCGAGCCCATGGTGCGGGCACTCGAGGAATGCCACCAGGACACGAATCTCTATCGCAATGCGCTCGAGCGCCTGTCGCAGGCGGCTGAACTCATGCCCGCCGAGCGCGCCGAGGCCATCCTGGTGCTGTTTGTCGCCGTGGGTTGCTCGGCAGATGTACGTTCGTCGGTGACCTATGCCATCGACTACGCTCATGCGACCTGTGGCGGCGCCACGTCGACGCCGCGCTCGCTGAGCACATCTTCGGTCGCGGGCGAGCACGAGGTCGCGCCGGCGCATCCGCTGGGACTGCTGCGCGTGCAAAACGGCTACGTGGTGAGCGCCCCGCGCTGGATTCAGCCGAGTGAGGAAGGTGTTGAGATCGGCGCGCTGGCAACGGGGGAGGGCGACATCACCGACGTCGGTGACGACGTCTCGGCCCGCCATGCCCATATCTGGTGCGACGATTCTGGCGCATGGTTTGTCGAGGACCTGTCGTCCACGAACGGCACCGTGGTGGTAAACGGGGCCACGAGTGTGTGTATTCAAGTAGAGCCCGGCCGCTCCGCCCGGCTCAGCCCCGGTGACGAGCTCAAACTCGGCGAATCCACCACCTACGCCATCCTCCTCGGTGCCCTCTAACTCATCCCCCCAATAACTTGCGGTGAAATAGGGACTGATTAAGGCCGTTAACAGCAAAAACACTCCCTATTTCACCGCAACTGCTGTGGGGTTCCAGGGGACTGTGTCTGTCGGTGCCGGGCGCACAATAGTCACCCGAGGTAAACCTTTACCGGCCACCTATATTTGCCGAAATATGGCTTGACGGCGGGGTACAATAAGCCCGCATGCGGATTTCCGTTGCGGGCGCTTCCCATCGCCGGGGCGTGCCCGGGAGCATCCGGCATGCGGCCTTTGCGGCGCTCGGTCATGTGCAAGACGGGCGGTCGGGTCTGTGGGGCGCATCAGTTGCCCCTCGCCTCGGCATGTCTTCTCTCCACGCCACGTACCTGCTGCTGAGCCTGCCTGCCAGATGATTGGAAGCAACAGCGTAAATCCCATCACGCCAATATCCCGGCAATCGCCGGGGCCTGTATACCTATATGAGAGGAGAGGGGTATATGGCGCGTAAGTTTAAGTCTATGGACGGCAACGAGGCGGCCGCATATGTTTCGTATGCGTACACCGAGGTAGCGGGAATCTATCCCATTACGCCGTCCAGCCCGATGGCCGACCATGTTGACCAGTGGGCGGCCCAGGGTCGCAAGAACATCTTCGGCACCCCGGTCAAGGTCGTCGAGATGGAGTCCGAGGCAGGTGCGGCCGGTACCGTTCACGGTTCGCTGGGCGCCGGTGCTCTGACCACCACCTACACGGCTTCTCAGGGTCTGCTCCTGATGATCCCGAACATGTACAAGATCGCGGGCGAGCAGCTCCCGGGCGTCTTCCACGTCTCCGCGCGTTGCGTCGCTTCCCACGCCCTGAACATTTTTGGCGATCACTCCGACGTCATGGCCTGTCGTCAGACCGGCTTCGCCATGCTCGCCGAGGGCAACGTCCAGGAGGTCATGGACCTCTCGCCGGTGGCTCACCTCGCCGCCATCGAGGGAAAGACCCCGTTCCTTAACTTCTTCGACGGCTTCCGCACCAGCCACGAGATCCAGAAGGTCGCCATGTGGGACTACAAGGATCTGGCCGAGATGTGCGACATGGACGCCGTCCAGGCTTTCCGCGACCACGCGCTCAACCCTGAGCACCCGCACACCCGCGGTAGCCACGAGAACGGCGATATCTTCTTCCAGAACCGTGAGGCCTGCAACAAGGTCTACGACGAGCTTCCCGCCGTCGTCGAGGGCTACATGAAGAAGATCAACGAGAAGCTCGGCACCGATTACGGCCTGTTCAACTACTACGGCGCTCCCGATGCCGATCGCGTCGTCGTGTGCATGGGCTCCTTCTGCGACGTGCTCGAGGAAGTCATCGACTACCTCAACGCTCACGGCGAGAAGGTCGGCCTGGTCAAGGTTCGTCTGTTCCGTCCGTTCTCCATCAAGCACTTCGTCGACGTTCTCCCCGAGACCGTCAAGAAGATTGCCGTCATGGACCGCACCAAGGAGCCGGGTTCCATCGGCGAGCCGCTCTACCAGGACGTTGTCTCCGCTCTCTACGAGGCCGGCAAGACGGGCATCAAGGTCGTCGGCGGCCGTTATGGCCTGGGCAGCAAGGACACGCCTCCCGCGTCCGCGTTCGCTGTCTTCGAGGAGCTCAAGAAGGACGAGCCCAAGCGCGAGTTCACCATCGGCATTGTCGATGACGTGACCAACCTGAGCCTGCCCGAGGCCGAGGATGCGCCCAACACCGCAGCCCCCGGCACCATCGAGTGCAAGTTCTGGGGTCTGGGTGGCGACGGTACCGTCGGCGCCAACAAGAACTCGATCAAGATCATCGGCGACCACACCGACAAGTACGTCCAGGCCTACTTCCAGTACGACTCCAAGAAGACCGGCGGCGTCACCGTCTCGCACCTGCGCTTTGGTGATTCCCCGATTCGCTCGCCGTACTACGTGACCAAGGCCGACTTTGTCGCCTGCCATAACCCCAGCTACATCGTTAAGGGCTTCAAGATGGTCCGCGACGTCAAGCCGGGCGGCACCTTCCTGGTCAACTGCCAGTGGAGCGACGAGGAGTTCGCCGAGCACATGCCCGCCGTGGCCAAGCGCTACATCGCGAACAACAACGTCAACGTTTACCTGATTGACGCTATCGACCTGGCCGCCAAGGTCGGCATGGGCAAGCGCACCAACACGGTACTCCAGTCCGCCTTCTTCGCGCTGGCCAAGGTCCTGCCCGCCGAGGACGCCCTGCAGTACATGAAGGACGCGGCTACCAAGTCCTACATGAAGAAGGGCCAGGCCATCGTCGACGCCAACCACAAGGCCATCGATGCCGGCGCTACCGCTTTCCGTAAGTTCGAGGTTCCGGCCGACTGGGCTACCGCCGAGGATGCCGCTCCCGTCGAGCTCTCCGAGGAGACCAAGTCCGCTATCGCCCAGCAGGTCAAGAACCTGCTCGAGCCCATCGATCGCATGGACGGCGACAGCCTGCCTGTTTCCGCCTTCGTCGATTGCGCCGACGGCCAGTTTGAGCTGGGCGCCTCCGCATACGAGAAGCGCGGCGTCGCCGTGGTCGTTCCCCACTGGGATGAGACCAAGTGCATCCAGTGCAATCAGTGCGCCTACGTGTGCCCGCATGCCACCATCCGTCCGTTCGCGATGACCGAGGACGAGGCTGCCGCCGCGCCCGAGGCTACCCGCACGCTCGACGCCATGGGCCCCAAGGCCAAGGGCATGAAGTTCACCATGGCTGTGTCCCCGCTCGACTGCATGGGTTGCACCAACTGCGTCAAGGTTTGCCCCAAGGGCGCCCTCGAGATGGTTCCCACCGAGCAGGAGATGGACCAGCAGCCCGTTTGGGACTACATGGTCGAGAACGTCTCCGAGAAGAAGGAGCTCATCGCGGCCAACGTCAAGGGCAGCCAGTTTAAGCAGCCCTACCTGGAGTTCTCCGGCTCCTGCGCCGGCTGCGCCGAGACCGCCTATGCACGTCTGGTGACCCAGGTCGCTGGCGACCGCATGTTCATTTCCAACGCCACCGGCTGCTCCTCCATTTGGGGCAACCCCGCTGCCACCGCTCCTTACTGCAAGGACAAGGACGGTCACGGCCCGGCGTGGAACAACTCCCTGTTCGAGGACAATGCCGAGCACGGTCTGGGCATGGCCGTCGGTTACGAGGCCGTCCAGAAGAAGCTGATCGCCGCTACCCAGGACATCATCGCTGCTGATGGTCCGTCCGATGAGCTCAAGGCCGCCGGCCAGGCTTGGATTGACTCCGTCAACGACGCCGAGGCCTCCAAGACCGCTGCCGCTGCTTACGTTGCCGAGCTCGAGAAGTGCGGCTGCGACGCTTCCAAGGCGATCCTCGCCGACAAGGCTTACCTCACCAAGAAGTCCTTCTGGATCTTCGGCGGCGACGGCTGGGCCTACGACATCGGCTTCGGCGGCCTGGACCACGTCCTGGCTTCCGGCCACAACGTCAACGTCTTCGTCTTCGACACTGAGGTCTACTCCAACACCGGCGGTCAGGCCTCCAAGGCCTCGAACCTGGGCCAGGTCGCTCAGTTCGCCGCTGCCGGTAAGGTGACCAAGAAGAAGTCCCTGGCCGAGATCGCCATGAGCTACGGCTACGTTTACGTGGCGCAGGTCGCCATGGGCGCCAACCCGGCTCAGACCCTCAAGGCCATTCACGAGGCCGAGGCCTACGACGGCCCGTCTCTCATCATCGGCTACAGCCCCTGCGAGATGCACTCCATCAAGAAGGGTGGCATGCAGAACTGCCAGGCCGAGATGAAGAAGGCTGTCGAGTGCGGTTACTGGAACCTCTTCCGCTTCAACCCCGAGGCTGCTGCCGGCAAGAAGTTCTCGCTCGATTCCAAGGAGCCCGCGGGCGGTTATCAGGAGTTCCTGATGAACGAGGCCCGTTACGCTTCGCTGACGCGTTCCTTCCCCGAGCGCGCCGAGGAGCTCTTCAAGGAGAATGAGCAGGCCGCCATGGACCGCTATCAGCACCTGCTGAAGCTCAAGACGGTGTATAACGAGGCCTAGGTCTCCCACCGCAGGATCCGAGGGCTAACCTTCGCGGACGTCCTCGGACATGAAAGAACCCCCGCTGCGCACTACGTGCGGCGGGGGTTCTTTCGTTCTGCGGAGTGTCCGCGAAGGTTAGCCCTCAGATCCTGCTACGACTACGTCCTCGGATTGTGGGGCTGCATGAGGGACGTGGTTGTGGGGGCCTTTTGTCCCCGTCGCTGTTTCGCGGCGCGGCCGCGAAACCACGCGTTACTTTGGTTATGGAGGGGGCTTGGTTGTTGGTTCAGATGATCTAGAGAGATATGGGTGCAAATGAGAAATCGTTGTTGGGGTCGTCCTTTTCCATAAACTCATCGAGGCAGAATGTCATATAGATTGGAACGTACAGGATCTTGCCCTCTTCGCTAAGGTTTTCGTGGCTCAGCACAACGGCCTCGGGAATCTTGTACTCGCCCACACTCATCAGGCGATCGAGGGCCGCATGTGCTCGAACTTTCTTGCCCGATTTGACTTCGATTGGGACAACATGTCCTCGGGCGCCTTCGATTACAAAGTCGACTTCACCGACCTCACGTGTTTGGTAGTACCACGTATCTGCTCCGAGGGCAACAAGCTCCTGCGCGACCACGTTTTCATAGAGACCGCCGAGGTTGGGGGTTTTCATATCTAGATATACAGCGCGTGCCGTGCTACCGGGATATCGCGATGCGAGCATTCCTGTATCGGACTCGTATAGTTTGAAGGCGGCTGCCTTCTCTGTCCTCTTAAGAGGACTCCGGGCCTCCGTCACCTGGGGGACCATCAATCCAACGCCTGCGTTCACCAGCCATAGGAAATCCTGCTCGTATTTTTGAAGACGAGCTCCCTCGCCTAGAGACGAGACGATAAAGCGATGGGACTCCGCCTCAAGCTGAACGGGAATTTGCTCGAAAATGGAGCGAACGTTAAACGCTCGAGTCGATGCATATTTAGAGATATCGCTTTTGTACTGATCGACTAGCTGAATTTGAAGCACACGCGTTCTCACGAGCGAATAGCCCGAATCGATATAGTTCTGAACGACCTCTGGCATGCCGCCGCAAACGATATAGGCTCTAAAGTTTTTGAGCATCGCCTCATGAATATAGTTTTCGACGGGACGTCTCTCGACAAGGCAGCTGCGAATGTCTGCAAGCACATTCTCGCTGATGCTGTTTGCCCAACAGAACTCTTCAAAATCCATCGGTCGCATAACAATGTGCTCGACATACCCCACCGGAAAAGAAGAGATCCCCTTAAACTCAGTCCCAAGCATAGACCCCGAGAAGACATAGCTAAAGCGTCCGTCCTCGACCAGCGCCTTCATAAGTGTAACGATCTGCGGATACTCCTGAATCTCATCGACGAAGATAAGCGTGTCTCCTTCAACAAGCGGTGCATCCGCAAGAAGGGCCACACGGTTGATGAAGTCAATGGAGTTCTTAGCGCCAACAAGTACGTCTCTTGCCTCGGCATCGAGTAGCAGATTGACCTCATAATACGAAGCGTAGTTGCTCTTTCCAAACGCGCGAATTGCATAGCTCTTGCCAATCTGACGCGCGCCAGTAACGAGCAACGCTTTATTGGATTTGTTCTTCCAGCTCAAAAGCCTGTCAGTGACCTTACGGCGTAGCATTAAAACCCCTCAATGACAAAAATTGGCAAATAGATTTGACCCTAATCATACAAAAATTGGCAGATAGATTTGACCCAAATCATACAAAAATTGGCAAATAGCAAAGCTCGCTTAGGCCTCAAAGCCAGCGAGCCAGCACGGTACTTTGCGAAAAGGCTGGCAGCGCCGTTGTTGAGGGTGGCCAGGTTGGCAGTGGCGCCGTTAGCGTTCTCGGCTGCTTGGGCGCGCAGGAGCGAAAGGGCGTCGGCAGCGTTCATGCAGAAGCCGACGGTAAAGTTCCATACTGCGAACTCGCAGTCGCTTGCCGCGGGGTGAAGCGCGATCGGCTATCCCTTATGTTGGATGAAAAGCCCCATGTTTTTGCAGGGATGCATACTCGTCAAATTAATGTATAGAATCGCGTATAGTGCGAGTAAGATATTGCGCTGTCCGTTTTGTGTTTAGCAAAGATATAGTTTGCATAATCTGGTCTAATCCCTGCTCTATTTAAATAAAGTTGCACGTAAATGGCGTAGATATACCTGAACTGGGCTTCTTTACGCTGAGCGGGTAAAATCGACCGTTCGCCGCTTAGGTATTTCCAAAATGAATAAAATGAGCGATAAAGAGAATATAAACCCTAATAAACTCGCGTATCGCACGGACGCGGGTTATTAATGGGTTGTAGGCCTTTTACAGAAAGGATTCCAGCAATGTCTAAGCCTCTTGGCAAGCCCGATCGTATTGTCGTCGCCCTCGGCGGCAACGCCCTCGGCAACAACCCCGTCGAGCAGATCGAGGCCGTGAGCAACACCGCCCACGCTCTCCTCGGCCTCATCGAGCAGGGCAACGAGATCATCATCACCCACGGCAACGGCCCGCAGGTCGGCATGATCCAGAACGCCTTCGCCGCCGCCCACGACGCCATCGGCACCCCCGAGATGCCGCTGCCCGAGTGCGGCGCCATGTCCCAGGGCTACATCGGCTATCACCTGCAGCAGGGCATCGGCCGCGAGATGCACAAGCGCTACAAGCGTTGGCACGCCGCCACCGTCGTCACCCAGATCGAGTGCGATCCCGACGATCCCGCGTTCAAGAACCCGACCAAGCCGATCGGCCCCTTCTACACCGAGGAGCAGGCCAAGGAGTTCATGGCCGAGGATCCCTCCAAGGTCTTCGTCGAGGATTCCGGCCGCGGCTGGCGTCGCGTCGTCGCCTCCCCCGATCCCAAGAAGATCGTCGAGGCCGACTCCATCCTCAACCTGCTCGACAACGAGTTCATCGTCATCGCCTGCGGTGGCGGCGGCATCCCCGTCGTCCGCGACTACGAGAACAAGGGCTGCTACAAGGGCGTTCCCGCCGTCATCGACAAGGACCTGGGCGGCGAGCTGCTGGCCGAGGACTGCGACGCCGACGTCCTGTTCCTGCTGACCGCCGTCGAGCACGTCGCCATCAACTTTGGCAAGCCCAACCAGGAGGAGCTCGAGGACCTCACCGCCGACGAGGCCGAGCGCCTGGCCGACGAGGGTCAGTTCGGCAAGGGTTCCATGGAGCCCAAGGTCCGCGCCGCCATCAAGTTCGCCCGCTCCCGCAAGGGCCGCACCTGCATCATCGGCGCCCTGGACAAGGCCGCCGAGACCATGGCCGGCCTCTCCGGTACCCGCATCCACGAGTAGCCCCTACTCCGTTGCCTCTCCCGTGGGCGCCAGGCAAAGCGCCCACAAACTAGCCTCTCTTCATGAGCCCCGCGGTCCGCTCCGACTGCGGGGCTTTTGCTATTCACCTAGTCATTGGGGACGTTCTTAAACGACTAGTCAAACAAGAACGTCCACAACGACTACTCATTTAAGTCTGTCCCCAATGACTGCGGAAAGCGCATCTCACACCGGCACATGGCTTTCGGGTCCTTTCTCCGTGCTCCCTATAAGTTCGGCTGGACTCCCCGCAACCTGTTCCGAGTTGGCGGAACGAGCGCGACGTGGAGTGTCATTCTTTACCGCGTTAGACTAGACGCAGGGAAAGGAGGAGGACATGGATGCTCGCGTCAAGCAGCTTGTAAATATGATCGAGGACGCTCAGCCTGTCGCTGTCGCGGTACTTGCCAAGCGTCTCGAGGTAAGCGAGCGCGCCGTGAGAAACTATATCCATCGCGCAAACGACAACCTTGCAGGGGTTGCACGCATCGTTGGCAGCAAGGGGCAGTATCGTATCGATGTTGCACGTGCAGATGAGCTTGCTCGCTTGCTAGACGGTGCGGCTCAGGCCCATCCGGGCATTCCTGATACGCGCGACGGCCGTGTGTCCTTCCTTCTTAACGACCTCCTCATGCGGTCCCAGTGGGTGACGATTGAGGAGTATGCGGATTTACTCTACGTTTCGGCGCGAACTCTGTCCAATGACATGCGTCTGGTAGAGCAGAAACTCGCCCAATTTGACTTAACGCTCGAAAAGCGCCCACGCTACGGAATCCGCGTTGCGGGCGGGGAGTCGCAACGGCGCCTGTGCCTGGCCTCGCTGGTGAGGCCCGTGTTGCCCGACACCGACGATGCAAAGCTCGCCGAGCGCCTGCGGGCCATCGCCGCATGTGTGGACGATGCCCTGACGGCCTCGCCCGTCACGGTGAGCTCGCTGGCATCCCGCAATCTCATCATGCATCTTTACATTGCTCTTGGCCGCATCGAGCAGGGCTGCTATGTCCCAGCTGCAGAATCGGACGTTCAAAAACTGGAGGGAACGCGCGAATACGCCGCGGCTTTCCAGATTGCCGCAAACATCAAGGATGCCCTGGGCGTGAGCATGCCCCGAGAAGAGGTTGCCTTTATCGCAATCCATTTGCTCGGCAGGGGCACGGGCGTGCCCGAGAAGGGCTCTGCCGTTATCTCGGACGAGATGTGGGAGATTGTTTCCGAGATGGTACGTGCGGTCAACGATGAGTTTAGGTTTGACTTTAGCGGCGATCTTGAACTTCGCATGAACCTTGCTCGGCATATCGGCCCTCTGGGCTATCGCCTTGAATATCACATGCATATGGATAACCCCATGCTGCCCGATATCAAGACGAGGTTTCCGTTGGCCTATTCGATGGCAGCTGGCACCTCGCAGGTACTCGAGCGTCATTTTGGCAGCCAGCCCTCTGATGAAGAGCTCGGCTACATCGCCATGGCATTTGCCCTGGCCCTCGAGCAGCAAGCCGACCAGCCGCGTCGCAAACGCATCCTGATCGTGTGCGCCTCGGGAGCGGGAAGCGCCCGTATGCTCGAGCACCAGTACCGCAAGCAGTTTGGCATGTATATCGATTCGATTGAGACATGCGATGTCGCCCGCGTGGGAACGTTCGATTTTTCGCATATCGACTACGTGTTCACAACGGTGCCGCTCAACGTCAAGTTGCCCGTGCCCGTCCGCGAGGCCGATTTCTTCTTGGAGACGAGCGATGTCAACGCTATCCGCAAGGTGCTGAGCGACGACACTGCGCAATCGGACTCCGTGAGCTCTTTCTTTAGCCGTGCCCTGTTCTTCAACCGCGTTGAGGCGTCGTCGAAGCAGGCCGTTCTCCGATATCTCTCCGAGCGCGCCGTCGAGAGCGGCCGTGTCGATGCCCAGTTTGCCCAAGAGGTCGCCGAGCGCGAGAGCGCGAGCGCCACCTCGTTTGGCAATGGGGTAGCCATGCCCCATGGGATGCATCCCTTGAGCGCCGAGGCCTTTGTTACCGTGGGCCTGCTCGAACATCCCATTCTTTGGGACGAATACGGCCATGAGGTCGATATCGTCTTTATGGTGTCGTTTGCCCGGTCGGGCGGCGATGAGGCGCGGATCTTGAGCTCACTGCTCGCCGAGATCTTTATGGACCGCCAGGGGGTCGAGCGCCTACGCGAGCGCCGGTCCTGGCATGAGCTGATGGCGCTTGTGCAAGCGCATACGGCTTAAGACTTCTTTTGTCGATGACCCTGTCAGTCTACCTGCAATAAACCTCGAGGATTGCGGGCGGGAGATAGGCGTTTCGAATATTCAAGTACAAACCAAACATCACGGGAGAGGAGACCGTTATGGACGATCAGGGAACCGAGATGGTTTCGTTTCAGCTGGTCGCTGCAGCGGGAGAGGCACGCAGCCTTGCCTTCGAAGCCCTTGAAAAGGCAAAGGCGGGGGATTTTGACGCCGCCGCCAAACTCATGAAGCAGTCAAAGGATGCGGGAATCAAGGCTCACCACATCCAAACGCAGCTGCTTTCGACTGAGGCAGCGGGCGAGCATCTGTCGGTGGATGTGTTGCTGGTCCATGCTCAGGACCACCTCATGTGCTCCATGCTTGCTCAGGAGCTCGTGCAGGAGCTGATCTGCCTGTATGAGCGCACTGCAACCAAGAACGCCTAGCGGCGTGCGGTGACTATCCAACCAATCAATGCGAAGGGAATCCCTTATGAAGATCCTTCTTGTTTGCGCAGCTGGTCTGTCTACAAGCATTCTGATGAAGAAACTCGAGAAATATGCGGAGCAAAACGGCATCGAGCTCGATATCGATGCGGTGGGTATCGGCGAGTATCAGGAGACGTGCGCCAATTATGACGTGCTGCTCTTGGGGCCGCAGGTGTCCTACCAGCTCAACACCGTCAAGCAGGGGAGCGGTAAGCCGACCGCGGTCATCCCCGCACAGGACTACGGCATGGGCAACGCCGCCAACGTGCTGGCACTCGCCCAGTCGCTGTTGGGTTAGGAGGCAACCATGGAGAAGTTCATGACCCTGCTTCAGGAAAAACTGACCCCTATCGCCAATTTCTGCGGCACCGAGCGCCACTTTGCCTCCATGCAAAAGGGCTTTATGAGCGCGATCAGCTTCATCTTGGTATCTGCCGTCTTTATGATCCTCGCCAACCCGCCGGTCACGGCCGACCTGGTGGCGCAGGGCGGGTTCTGGTCCGTCTTTGGCCCTTGGCTCGATTTTGCCACGGCCAATAAGCTCACGCTGCTCATTCCCTTCAACATGACGATGGGCATACTGTCGGTGATCGTGACGTTCGCAATCGCCTATAACCTGGCGGGCACCTACAAGATGCCCAAGCTTAACGCCGGTATGACCTCGCTGGTGATGTTCCTGATCGCCGCGGCGCCGTCGTCCTACTACCAGCTTGCTGACGAGTCCGTGCTCCAGGCGGTCCCCTGCACCTATCTGGGTGCGCAGGGCCTGTTTACCGCCATCATCGTTGCCTTGGTCTCCGTCGAGGTCACGCGCTTCTGCCAGACCAAGGGCATCACCATCAAGATGCCCGATGGCGTGCCGCCGTTTTTGTCCGAAACCTTTGGCGCCATCGTACCTATGCTCGCCAACATCCTCATCTTCTTTGGCGGCAACCTGCTGATCCAGATGATCGATCCCGCGCTGTCCATCCCCTCGGTTATCGAGAAGCTGCTCGCTGCCCCGCTTTCCGTCGCAGTTGACTCTGTGCCCGGCGCACTGCTTATCTGCTTCATGACGCTGCTGTTTTGGTGCTTTGGCGTCCACGGCAACATGATCGTAATGCCCATCACCGCCCCGGTCACGCTTGCCGCCTTTGCCGCCAACGCCTCGCTCTATGCTGCCGGGCAGCCGCTTGAGTTTCACCCGGCGCTCATGTCGTTGGCCATCAACCTCATCGGCGGCACGGGTAATACGTTCTCTTTTGTGGCGCTCTGCGCGTTTAGGGCAAAGTCGCAGCAGCTCAAGGCATTTGGCAGGGCATCGATCGTGCCGAGCTTCTTCCGTATCTCCGAGCCCGCGATCTTCGGCGCGCCCATCATCTTCAACCCGATCCTCATGATTCCGTTTGTGCTAGGCGGCATGATCTCGGCCCTGCTGTATTGGGGTGCGGTCTCACTGGGTCTTGTCTCTAACTTCTACATCTTGGTGAGCGGCACGTTCCCCATCTTCGTTCAGGGCTTTGTCCAGTGCCTCGACCCGCGCATCTGGGTGTTTACGATCGTTTTGATCGTGGTCATGGCTGTGGTCTGGTACCCGTTCTTTAAGGTGTACGATAACCAGCTCCTGGCTCAGGAGCAGGAGAACGCCGCGGCAGCTTCTGCCGAGGATGCTGAGTAGCATGAGTTACTTTGACAGAACGTCTGCCGCCGGTATGCCCGAGGGCTTTTTGTGGGGTGGTGCCCTCGCCGCCAACCAGGCCGAAGGGGGCTGGAACGAGGGCGGCCGCGGCATGTCGCACTCCGACCTGATCCCACAGGGTTCCGACCGCTGGGATGTAATGTTTGGCAGGCAAAAGCCCGTGGACGATCCGGACAGGCTGTATCCATGCCGCTGGGGCAACGACTTCTTCCATCATTGGCACGAGGATGTCGAGCTCTTTGCCGAGATGGGCTTTAAGTGCCTGCGTCTTTCAATTTGCTGGAGCCGTATTTTTCCCACAGGGATGGAGACCGAGCCCAACGGCGAGGGCTTGGAGTTTTACCGTCAGGTATTCGAAGCGCTGCGCGAGCATGGAATCGAGCCGCTTGTGACGCTGTCGCACTACGACTATCCGTTGGCTCTGGTCGAGCGCTATGGTGGCTGGCAAAGCCGAGAGATGATCGAGCGGTATGCGCACTACGTCGAGACCGTCGGACGCGCGTACCAGGGCCTCGTGCGTTATTGGCTTACGTTCAACGAGATCAACAGCGTGGCGCTGTCCTATCTCAACGCGGGTGTCACGCTCGAGGATGAGCGTGACCGTGCAGCCGTGACCGCGGCGTTCTCGCACCATATGTTTATGGCGAGCGCTCGCGCTGTCGAGATTCTGCACAAGATCGATCCCGCAAACAAGGTGGGTTGCATGGTCGCTGCTGGTGCGACCTATCCGTACCGTTGTGCGCCCGAGGACGTATGGCTTGCGTATGAGGAGGACCGCGGCCGCTACTTCTACACAGACGTGATGGCTGCGGGCGCCTATCCTGCTTGGAAGCTGCGTGCACTCGAGAAAGAGGGTGTTCACGTGCCCTTTGAGCCGGGCGATACGGAGTATCTGGCAGAGCATACGGTCGACTTCATCTCGTTCTCGTACTATTGCTCGCGCTTGGTGTGCGCCGATGATCAGGTGATCGCCGAGAAGGCGGAGGGCAACGTGTTCCCGACGTTGCGCAATCCGTACCTCAAGGATAAAGAGACTGCCTGGAAGTGGCAGATCGATGCGCTGGGTTTGCGCGTGACGCTTGCCGGCTACCACGATCGTTACCATCTTCCGCTCTTTATCGCCGAGAACGGTGTGGGCGGACTCGATGCGCTGGAAGACGGCAAAGTCCACGATGCGTATCATATTGATTACCTGCGAAGGCATATTCTTGCGCTGCGCGATGCAATTGTCGAGGACGGTGTTGACCTGATGGGATACACGCCGTGGGGCTGTATCGATTTGGTGTCGGCCTCGACGGGGCAGATGAAGAAGCGCTATGGCTTTGTTTATGTTGATGCCGATGATATGGGCAAAGGCACGTTCGATCGCTACCGAAAGGACAGCTTCTGCTGGTACCAAAAGGTCATTGCATCAAATGGCGAGGACTTGAGTTAACTCTTGCAGGTCTGTTGCCCCCGCGGTCCGCTTCGGCCGCGGGGGCTTTTGTTATTGAGGCGGCTGTTCATGAGGAGCATTGCAGGCTGCGGAAACCCGGCACTTGGGGACGTTCCTTTCCTGCCGGCAGCTTGGGACAGTCCTTAAAGGCCGCATCGATCAACTGCGGAAAGCACATCCCAGAATGAGCGTCCAACATGGGGTGCGGTTTCCCTTGAGGCCCTCAATCGGAAAATGCATCCCGGATTATTGTCGAAAAGCGGTCCCTAGTTTCCCAAACGGGCCGCTAACGGAAAGCGCACCCCGCTATTGGGCCCCAAAGCAGGATGCGCTTTCCGTGCTGGCAGTTCCAAGCAGTTCGGGATGGCCCTTTTCGTCTGCTCTCGGCCGGCGTCCGTAAGACTGTCCCCGACGACCACTCATTTAAGTCTGTCCCCAATGACTAGTAGTAGGCCCACATGGCTTCGACTTCGTTGAGGACCTCTACGACGCCCCAGCGGCGGGCGCTGCGGCTGGCCGAGTTGGGGTCGTAGACGCCAATCTGGTCGGCGTCGTCAATACCGTAAAGCACAATGTAGTGGCCCACGCTGGTAAAGGTGCCCGGCCGAACGGCGGCGATGACGGGCGCGCCCGAGCGCAGCGCCTGGGTGATGGAGCTGCGATCGATATGGAGTTCCGTTCCGTTAAGTCCCAACTGCCACGCGCCACTCGTCATAAACGACCATTCGGTTGCACCGGTGGGGGCGTAATTGCCCGCCTCGGAAAGCGCGCACATATCGACGGGGGTCATGTCGGTGCGTCCCGTCTTAAAGATATAGACCATGGTGAGGCACGTAGGCCCGCAGGCATTTTGGCGGATGGTGCCGCCGGCGTAAGGCAGCTCCGACCACGCAGGGTCGATCTGATAGATATGGGGCATCGTGCCGGCTTGCCATTGCGAGCGCGGGGTCGAAAAGGCAAAAGAATAACCGGGCGCGACGGGGGCCTTGAGCAGCTTGTCCTCGGCGGTGGGCTGGAGACCGGCCGAGCCGTGGGACATACAGGAGCTCATAAGCACAAAGACCAGACAGGTGAGGATAGAGCACAGTGCGAGGCGAAGTCGACGGGCCGGCAGGGCGGGGGCATTCACGTGCGATGTCGAGCGGTAAGGCTTGCCGTCGCGTCCACCTTGGGGATGCGAAAAGAAGCGGTTGAGATGGATGCCGGGCTGACGTGCGCCGTTGCGGCGTAGTTGCGGAACCTCGGCTTGGCGCTGTCGAGTGCGCGCGCCCAAGCGGCCATCTTGCTGCGCGCTTGTGCCCGTGCTCAGACGGCCACTCTGCCGCGTTCTGCTTGCCTGCTGCCGAGACGAAGGCCTGGGTTGCTCTTGAGGACGTTGCGGATTGCTGCTCGTGGCACTTGTGGGCGTAGGCGTGGTACGGCCAGCAAGGCGAACGCTTTGTCGCCGTTGATCACCGTCGTTGTATCCGTATGCCATTCGTACCGCCTTGTCTCATGTATAACCTGTCCATCCTACAAAAAAGATGTGCAACAAATGGGTCTGCGCGTCAAAAGCTCGGTAAACGGTACGAAAGGCGCAAAACACACGGCCTCAAAAACAACTCTATATGCGTCCGATGAGCGTACGCCCGTCGGACGGGCGGCAACAATGAACGGCAAACCGTGCCGTTCGTCCCAAAAACGGCGCCGCTCGTTTTGCAGTTCTGCCTTCGGTCGAGCTACAAGCGGAGCTGCTGCGCCAAGGCCGTATCTTAAAGCCACGAAATAAAAGAGCGCGGCAAAACAGACCGCGCAAGGGGTGACGTCAAGGGGCGTCAAAAAGGAAAGGAGGGGAACAATGGCGGACAAGAACGCAGAAGTTGCAGTCGAGGATAACGGCGGTATGAAGAAAACGCTTTCGCTCTGGAACTTCTTCACCATCGGTTTCGGTGCCATTATCGGTACCGGTTGGGTTCTGCAGGTCGGCGACTGGATGGTCGTGGGCGGCGGTCCCGTTCCCGCTATGATCGCATTCCTCTTGGGTGCAATCTTCCTCGTGCCCGTCGGAGCTGTTTTCGGTGAGCTCACGGCTGCTATCCCCATCTCGGGCGGCATCGTCGAGTATGTCGATCGTAGCTTTGGCCGTACGCTGAGCTACATCACCGGATGGCTTTTGGCTCTGGGCAACGGTATCCTGTGCCCGTGGGAGGCCATCGCCATTTCGACCCTCGTGTCCGAGATGTTCGGCAGCCTGCCTGGTCTTGAGTGGCTGCGCGCCGTCAAGCTCTACACCATCCTGGGCGCCGACGTTTACCTGTTCCCGACGCTGATCGCGCTCGGCTTTGCAGCCTACGTCATCTTCCTCAACTTCCGCGGTGCCAGCTCGGCCGCCAAGCTCCAGGCCTTCCTGACCAAGGCCCTGCTCTGCGGCATGTTGCTCGCCATGGGCGTCTCGCTGTTCACCGGCTCGCCGGACAACGCCATGCCCGTGTTCTCCCAGGTCACCGGCGCTGGCGGCGGCAAGGCCGCTACCGAGGGCGCCAGCCTGTTCGCCGGCATCGTGTCGGTCCTGGTTCTGACTCCGTTCTTCTATGCCGGTTTCGACACCATTCCTCAGCAGGCTGAGGAAGCAGCCGAGGGCCTCAACTGGAACAAGTTCGGCAAGATCATCTCCCTGGCCCTGCTGGCCGCCGGCGGCTTCTACATGGTCTGCATCTACTCGTTCGGCACCATCCTCGACTGGCATGAGTTTGTTAAGAGCCCGGTTCCCGCGCTTGCCTGCCTCAAGGGCATCAACATGCTTCTGTACCTGGCCATGCTCGTCATCGCCACGCTTGGACCCATGGGCCCGATGAACTCCTTCTACGGCGCCACGAGCCGCATCATGCTCGCCATGGGCCGCAAGGGCCAACTGCCCGAGAAGTTCGCCGAGGTCGACCCCAAGTCCGGCGCTCCCAAGCTCGCCTGCGTCGTTCTGGGCGTTATCACCGTCATCGGTCCGTTCCTGGGCAAGAACATGCTCATCCCTCTGACCAACGTGTCGGCTCTCGCCTTCATTTTCTCCTGCGGTATGGTCGCCCTCGCCTGCCTGCGCATGCGCTTCACCGAGCCCGACCTGCCTCGTCCCTACGAGGTGCCCGGCGGCAAGTTTGGCATCGGCCTCGCTATCGCTGCCTGCGCCATCATCATCGGCCTGCTCGTGATTCCGTTCTCTCCCGCCTCCCTCAACATGGTGGAGTGGAGCATCGTGATCGGTTGGTTGGCTATTGGCCTGGCTCTCATGGCTTTCACCAATTCCCGCAAAAAGTAACGCCTAGCCGGGGCGGATCGGGTGCGCGGAATCCTCTCTCCCGCGCACCGAACCCGGCACCACTTGGGTAGCTTTGTGAGGCCTTAACCCAACACGGCCTCGCCCACTATATGGATCCATAAGGAGGAACCATGTCCACTAAGTATGCAATCGTTGGCGGCAAGCTCATCGACGGTACCGGTGCCGAGCCGGTCGAGAACTCCCTCGTTCTCGTCGACGACAACGGCAAGATCGAGTACGCCGGCGCTATGCAGGACCTTCCCGAGGGCGTTGAGGTCATCGACGCCGCCGGCAAGACCGTCCTTCCCGGCCTGATCGACACCCACCTGCACTTCTCGGGCAACCTGACCGACGATGACACCGATTGGGTCATGCAGCCGCTCCTCGAGAAGCAGGCCGTCGCCGTCAAGCAGGCCTACGACTGCCTCACCCATGGCCTCACCACCGTCTGCGAGATCGGCCGCTTTGGTATCCAGATCCGTGACTGCATCGACAAGGGCGTCTTCAAGGGCCCGCGCGTTCTGGCCACCGGCCTCGGCTTCTGCCGCGTTGCCGGCCACGGTGACTCCCACCACTGCACCCAGGAGCTCAACAAGGAATCCCATCCCTGGGGCGACCAGGTCGACGGTCCTTGGGATCTGCGCAAGGCCGTCCGTCGTCGCCTGCGCGAGAACCCCGATGCCATCAAGATCTGGGCTACCGGTGGCGGCATCTGGCGCTGGGACTCCGGTCGCGACCAGCACTACTGCTCCGAGGAGATCCAGGCCGTGGTCGACGAGGCAAAGATGGTCGGCATCCCCGTGTGGAGCCACTGCTACAACAACCACGCCGCTGCCTACGATTCCGTTCGTTTTGGCTGCGAGCAGCTGATTCACGGTTTCGATATCGATGAGCGCACCATGGACCTCATGGCCGAGCAGGGCACCTTCTTCACCCCGACGATCGCCTTCCTGCCCACCTGGTACGCCACCTATCCGCCCGTCTACGTCCCCGAGCTGCACGACAAGTACGAGGGCACCCTGGTCGAGAAGGAGCTGCAGCGCAACTACGACTGCCTGCGCGAGGCCAAGAAGCGCGGCGTTGTCATGACGATCGGCTCCGACTCCTTCTCCTTCGTCACCCCGTACGGCACCTGCTCCATCGAGGAGATGTACGAGTTCGTCGACAAGATCGGCTTCACCCCGGTCGAGACCATCACCTGCGCCACCCTCAACGGTGCCAAGATGTGCCACATCGAGGACGAGACCGGTTCCATCGAGGCCGGCAAGTGCGCCGACCTGCTGGTCGTCAACGGTGACGTCGCCGCCGACATCCACGTGCTCAACACCGACAACATGGACGTCATCATGAAGGATGGCTGGATCGTCGAGGCTGGCACCTTTGGCGAGGCCAACAAATACAGCGCCTAAGATACCGTTTGTCGATGGCTGGATGTAAAACACAGTTTTTGATTGCATAATGCAATGGAGAGGGTCGCTTGCGGCCCTCTTTATTGCTATGGGTGCGATAGAAAAAAGGGGATGACGGTGGATTTAAACAGGCTGATTCTGGGCAAGAGCTACAACTCTACCAAGGTCTTTCGCACGGCCCAGCATGTGGTCCAGGCCATCCTGCTCGGTATTGTCGTTCCGGCGCTTATCTTGCTGCTTATCTGGGATTTAACCGATAATCCCAATCCCGTTCCGGGCGTTGTCGTTATTGCCGGCATGGTCATGCTGTGCTTCTTTTTCTCGTATGTCTTTGTGGTCCCCGACGACCTCACATCGAGCGCAACCGACCGTACGCTCGCCATCGCATCAAAAATATTCGCCTATACATCGCGTGGCCTTACGCCTGAAGCGGCCCTGGGCGCCTCTAAAATCATCCTGTCCGAGACCATCGCCTCTGCCATCTGCTTTACCGATGGCAAACAGGTGTTGGCAAGCTGGGGCGAGGACTCGGCAAAGTGCCCTGCCGGCACCCCGGTCGTGCTCAAGACAACGCTCAGTGTGATTGAGACGGGCGAGCAGAGTGTGTTTTCGCGTGACACCTCCAATGAGACGGGCGGTTATTTTCCCCGTCTGCGCGCCGGCATTGTCGCGCCGCTTACCGTGCGCGGGCATTGCGTGGGCACACTCGAGCTGTACTATCCCCGCCTGAGCAGCATCGATATGCGCCAGACGGCGTTGGCCTCGGGCTTTGCCGATCTCATTTCCACGCAGCTCGCCAGCTTTGAGCTCGAGCGCCAGGACGAGCTTACGGCCCGCGTGGAGCTTCGTGCCCTGCAGTCGCAGGTCGACCCGCATTTTCTGTTCAATACCATTAGCACGATCGTGTCGCTCGTTCGAACCGAGCCCGACAAGGCGCGATCGTTACTCATCGATTTTTCCAATTATTACCGTCAGACGCTTTCTGACTCCGATACGCTCACCACGCTCGAGCACGAGGTGGAGCAGGGCACTCGTTATATCAATCTTATGCAGGCCCGGTATGGCGACGGCCGTCTGCGCGTTTCGGTCGACATCGACTTTGAGGTGCGCGACAGCCTAGTACCGCCGTTTATCTTGCAGCCGCTGCTCGAAAACTGCATCAAGCATGCGCAGCGCGAGATCGAGCCGCTTTCTATTCGTGTTAGGGCTTTTGAGACCGATGACGGCTTGGAGATTATCGTCGAAGATGACGGCATCGGGATGAGCGAAGAAGTCTGCGCGCATCTGTTTGAGCAGCATCGCCGAGAGGAGCCCGAGAGCATTACCGCCGACGGCTCCGTCAAGCGAGGTTGCGGCCTGGCGCTCTTCAACGTGCTTCAGCGCATCCATTTCTTTTACGGAGAAGATTCTGGCATGCGCGTGAAGTCTCAGGAGGGCGTGGGAACGCAGGTCATCGTTGAGTTGAACGGCGAGCCGCATGAGCCGGCGCCGCTAACGGTGTAGCACGCGGTTGGATTGAGAGAAAAAGAGGGGAAGCGCATATGTCCGAAGGCTGGAACATCCTGGTGGTTGATGACGAGCCTCCAATTAGGGCTGAGCTACGCTATCTGTTGGAAAAGGATACGCGTGTGGGTCAGATTGCCGAGGCGGGTAATGTCACCGAAGCCGTGGAGTCGATTCTGTCGAACAAGCCCGACGTGCTGTTTTTAGACATTACCATGCCCGGTCGCTCGGGAATTGAGCTTGCCGAGACGCTGCAGAACCTAAAGACGCCGCCGGTCGTGGTGTTTGTGACGGCATTTGCCGAGTATGCGGCCGATGCCTATAACCTCGATGCTGTCGATTACATCGTCAAGCCGGTCGAGGATGCCCGCTTGTCAAAGGCACTCGACAAGATCGAGACTGCCCTGGGCGCTCGCCGTGTCGTCCATGCTCCGCGCCAGCCTTTGCGCCTGACGGTGGATCGCGGGGGCAAAAAGGTGTTCATTCCCGTGGCGGATGTCTGCTACTTTGAGGCGCGCGCCGATTTTTGCAACGCCGTCTGCGCCGAGGGGACGTACCTGATCAATGAGTCGATTTCCTCGCTCGAGCGGCGCCTGGCCTCCGAGGGCTTTATCCGTGTCCACCGCAGCTATCTGGTTAATTTGGAAGACGTGCACAATGTCGAGATCGGCTCCACGGGCCTGATGGAGCTCAGGCTCGATCGCGTAACCTCGACGGTGCCCGTGTCCCGCCGTCGCGCTGCCGAGGTCAAATCGCACTTGGGGCTTGCGTAAGAGGCTTGCGTGTCGTCGTTTACCATCGCAGGTTTGGCATGGGCGCGCGGTGGGCATAATGGGTGGCATCGAATGAAATCGAAAGGATCATTATGCCCGCGCTTATCACCCATCATCTGTTTGGCGAGGAAAGCATCGACCGTCTTCCGCAGGGCGTCATCACGTCGACGGCGTGTCGCATCTGCTGCCGCGCGACGCCAACTTGGGTCGCGCCTTTGCGCTGGGCCTGCTGTCTCATTACGTGCTCGACCGCAACGCCCATCCCTTTGTCTATGAGCAGCAGTTTGGCATCGTGGAGTCCGATTCAGAGCTTGAGGATTCGAGCAGTCAGGTCCATGCCGTGATCGAGAGCGACCTGGATGTACTGATGCTGCAGCTTAAGCGCGATGGCGCTACGGTCGACGATTACCCGCCGGCGGGCGAGATCGTCACCACCGATCGCATCAATCGCGTGGCCGGCGTGCTGATGAGCTATGTTGCCGGACGCGTGTACGGCATTGACATTCCGGCGGGGGAGTACGGTGCTGCCGTTGCCAATATGCAGCGACTTTACCGTGCGATTGAGCCGGCCGGCTCCGTAAAGACGCGCGCGATCTCGCTTGTTGAGGGCTTGGTGCACGACTACTCGCTGCTCGACGGCCTTGCCCATCGCGTGACGACGGAGCTGCCCGAGCGCACTGGCAATCTGGGCCATCTGACATGGAAGAATCCCTTTACCGATGAGGTCTCGAACGAGAGCTTCCCCGAGGTCTTTGATCGCGCGCTGGTCGATTACGAGTGCACGGTCGCGCGTTTTATCGAGACCGGTGACATGGAGGCCGTGACCGGCCATGTCAACTACAGCGGCCGCGTGCTCGGCACTGACGAGGAGTTCGACCGCGAGGAATAGGGCCCGTGCGTGCCCCTTTGCCGAATCCTTACCGGCGGTTCTGGACAATTAGGGTACGATGAACTAACTGCATATCGG
>JAGZWV010000012.1 GCA_018378775.1 Collinsella sp.
CGTCGGGCGACTTTAAGGTCAAGCAAGTCTTCTTTGCCGTGCCTCCTACGCGCTGGGATGAGGATTTTGCCAAGTTCGAGCACGTGCTGGCAAACTTCCCCGAGCGCAACGAGGAGTCCTATGCCCAGGTTGCCGCTCGCGCTGCGGCAGCCCGTGCCGCCGAGCAGGCCCAGGCTGCCGCCGAGGACGACGAGGATGACGACGACTGGCGCAAGTACCTGTAATCGGTACGTGCTGACAGATAGGTCGAGCCGGCGGGAGAGGCTGCTTCCGTCGGCTTTTTACAGAGCGAGGGGCTTACGATGAAAAACGTTCTATGCTTTGGCGACAGCAACACCTATGGTTACGATCCGGCGGGCATGCGCGACGGCACCGCGGTGCGCTATGCGCAGGATGTGCGCTGGTGCGGCGTGGCCCAACGTGACTTGGGCGAGGGCTGGCATGTAATTGAAGAAGGCCTCAACGGCCGCACGACGGTACGCGACGACATGTGCCATCTGGACACCAATCTTAACGGCATTCGCGCGCTTCCGATGATGCTCGAGGCCCATAAGCCGCTGGACGCCATTGTGATCATGCTGGGCACCAACGACTGCAAGACGGTCTTTAACGTGACGGCTGCCGATATCGCTCGTGGCGCCATGGCGCTGATTCGCGCCGTCCGCGCGTTTCCGTGGACCGACGCTGCGCCTTGTCCGCGCATTCTGCTGATGGCGCCTATCAAGATTAAGCCGCAGATCGCCGACGTATATATGACCGATTTTGACGAGCATTCCGTAGAAGCCTCGGAACATTTTGGTGAGTACTACGCGCATGTGGCTGAGCAGTTTGGCTGCGACTTTTTGAATGCCGCCGACTTTGCCGAGCCGGGCGATATCGACTATCTGCATATGATGCCCGAAAGCCATGAGAGCCTGGGTCACGCCGTGGCAGCCAAGCTCCAAGAGATGCTCGGAGAGTAGCGCGACCCCAAGCCACCGCAAAGGGGGCGGGCGCCTTTGCGGTGGCTTGGGCTGCGAATCTTAATACTGCCACATGTGGTTGACGGGGCCGGAACCTTTGCCCATGTCAAAGCCGGCGGCGAGAGCGCCGGTTAGGTAGGCCTTGCCCGCGTTGACGGCATCGGCAAGATCCATGCCCTGGGCCAGCGCGCAGGCGATGGCGGACGAGAGCGTGCAGCCGGTGCCGTGCGTGTTGTCGGTCTCGATGCGCTTGTGGCGGAACCACGTGGTGAGTGGATCTCCCAGATGGTTGCCCTCGTCATCGAGTGGCGCGGGTTCGGCCAGTACATCGTTGGCCTCGTTGACAAGATGCCCACCCTTAACGAGGGATGCGCAACCAAAGCGGCGGGTGAGGAGCATGGCAGCATTTTGCTGCGTGCGCTCGGAGTCGACCTCGTAGTCGAGCAGGGCCATGGCCTCGGGAATATTGGGCGTGATAACCGTCGCTAGCGGGAACAGGCGGCGGGTGAGCGCCTCGGCGGCATCTTCGGCAATCAGCCGTGCGCCCGAGGTGGCTACCATGACGGGGTCGACGACCACGTTTGTCGCGTTCCAAGCGCTCAGGCGGTCGGCGATAACATCGATAATCTCGGCAGAGGAAACCATGCCAATCTTGACGGCGTTGGGGCGGATATCGTCAAAAACGGCATCGATCTGCGCCGCGACAATATCCGGGGAGATGTTCTGTACGGCGGTGACGCCCAGGGTGTTCTGTGCGGTGATAGCGGTGATAGCCGTCTCGGCATACAGGCGGTGCGCCGTGATGGTCTTGATGTCGGCCTGAATGCCGGCGCCACCGCTGGAATCGGATCCTGCGATGGATAGAACGGCAGGTACCTTACTGCGATCCATGTTCGCTCCCTTGTTCGGTCGGAATCAAATGGGTCTTTAAGCCAGCATTATAAAGATGCCCGGGCCGACTCTATGCCGAACCCGGGCGGGCGATGCAATCTCTACGCAAGTGTAAGTAAATGTTCACAAGTCAACAATTGACAGGCACCAGCTCGCCGCCAGAAGCGGCCGCGGCGACAGGGTTAGTCCTCCATGCCGAGGTCGATCGTGGTGCCCTCGAAGATCTTGTTGACGGTGCGGACGGCGCACATCTTGCCACACATGGTGCAAGTGCCCTCGGTGGCGGCGGGGGACTCCTCGTAGCGCTTCTTGCCCGTAACCGGGTCGAGCGCGCACTTCCACATGGCGTCCCAGTCGAGCTTGCGGCGTGCCTGGCCCATCTTGTCGTCCATGTCGCGGGCGTGGGGCACCTTTTTGGCGATGTCGGCGGCGTGTGCGGCAATCTTGGTGGCCATGAGGCCGTCGAGCACGTCCTGGGCGTTGGGCAGGCACAAGTGCTCGGCCGGCGTCACGTAGCACAGGAAGTCGGCGCCGGAGCTGGCGGAGATAGCGCCGCCGATGGCAGCGGTGATGTGGTCGTAGCCCACGCCGATATCGGTCACCAGCGGCCCGAGCACATAGAACGGGGCGTTGTGGCACAGGCGCTTCTGCAGTTTCATGTTGGCGGCGATCTCGTCGAGCGCCATGTGGCCCGGACCCTCGACCATAACCTGGACGCCGGCGGCCCATGCGCGCTTGCACAGCTTGCCCAGCTCGATCATCTCGGCGGTCTCGGTGGCGTCGTTGGAGTCGTAGAGGCAGCCCGGGCGACAGGAGTCGCCGAGCGAAATCGTCACGTCGTACTCGTGGCAGATTTCGAGCAGCTCGTCGTAGAACTCATAGAACGGGTTCTCGTTACCGGTGACCTCCATCCAGCCAAACAGCAGCGAGCCGCCGCGGCTCACGATGTTCATGAGGCGGCCGGTCTCCTTAAAGGTCTTTGTGACCGACTTGTTGATGCCGCAGTGGATGGTCATAAAGTCCACGCCGTCCTCGGCGTGCGCGCGCACGACCTCGAACAGGTCGTCCTTGGTAAGCTTGACCAGCGGCTTTTCCATGTAGCCGATGGCGTCGTACATGGGGACGGTACCTACCATGAGCGGCGTCTCGTCGATGAGCTGCTGGCGGAACTGGCGCGTCTTGCCCGAGTTGGAGAGGTCCATGATGGCGTCGGCACCAAAGTCCTCGGCGATCTTGACCTTCTTCCATTCCTCGGCGGCATCGGCCTTGTCGCCCGAGATGCCCAAGTTCACGTTGACCTTGGTGGACAGGCCCTCACCGACGCCAAAGGCGCGCATGCCTTTTTTGATGTGCACGATGTTGGCAGGAATGGCGATGCGGCCGTCGGCCACGCGCTCGCGGATGTACTCGGGGTCGCGATGCTCGCGCTCGGCGACCTCCTTCATCTGCGGTGTGATCTGCCCGGCGCGGGCGAAGTCGATTTGCGTGACGAGCTTGGGCTCGGTCTGTGTGCTCATTGGCACGGCTCCCTTCGTTGGCATTACCCATATCAGGTTTGCGGGTCAGGGCGGGCGCGCCCAATCTCAGCCTGCCGTCTTGTCCTGCAAGCCCCCCGTTTATGTAATGGGCTCAAGTATAGCTCGAATGGGTACGATTGGCCTAACGAGCGTGCCTGTGAGGAGGCGAACATGGAAGACAAGCATCTATATCGAGAGACGCAATGGGATGTATCGGCCGAGGAAAGCCGTGCGCACCATGGCCTTGTCGCGATCGGTTTTGCGGTGCTTGCCGTGCTGGTGATTGCCTTTTGTATCTGGACGTTTGGTGGTCGCGGCGGCGCTGCATGGGAGTTCGAGGCTGATGATAGCCTACCGATTATGACGGTGAGGAGTACTGGCGGTAATGCCAATACGCTCGCCGTTCCGGGCGATTATTGGTACCCGTGCGATGAGTTTGTGCAGTTGCAGCTGAGAATTATTCCACCGCAAGTTATATAGAGAAGGCTGAGCGGGTCAGTGTTGGGTGCCGGCTCTAGAGCATCTGTTCGTTGATGAACATGAGGGTGCCTAGGTATGAGAGCTCGGGGACGTGGCGATAGCCGATGTTGAATGCGGTAAGTTCGCTTGCATCCTCGAGCTTGTTTTCTGCCATCCACCGCACCATGGAGCCGCGCGCCTTTTTGCTGGCGGTCGACCGTTGGATGGGCTTCCCGTTGCGGATACCCTCGCCAAAGAGGCACGTGACGGCTGTGGCGTCGCCCGCGAGGTGGGGCAGAACGGCTTTGGCATACTCTACGCTGGCGAGGTTGACGATCGTGGTGTTTGAACCTGCCGGGGCGATAGCCCGCGCGAGCTTATCGCTCCAAAATGCGTAGAGGTCTCGGGCACCGTCGACGACAAGCTTCGCGCCCATCTCCAGCCGATACGGTTCGACGGCATGAAAGGGACGAACGCACCCGTAGAGGCCGGAGAGGATCCACAGATGGTCTTGCAGCCATGCGAGCTGCGCGGAATCCATCACCTCGGGTGCCATGCTCTGGTATTGAATGCCGTGATAGGACATGGCGGCAGGGGAGAGGTGACGGGCGAGTGCGGGATTGTCGAGATCGCCGCTTTTCAGGATGGGCCCGAACTCATGCAGGGTGTTGAGGCAAGGTCCCAGCAGTTTGTCACTCACGTTCCACAGCGCCTGCAGGCCGCCGCTGCCTTCATTCCGCTCGATATCTAGCAGTGCGCGGTGGAGGCGAGCCGTCTCGCGCACAAAGGGTGGGATGCCCAGGACTTCAAAAGCATCTTGGGCCGCGCGCATCTGCTTGGCGGGCGAAATGATGACCTGCAGCATGGGCTCTCCTCTGCCAAAAAAGTTGCGGTGGAATACGGTCTGTTTTGGCTGTTTATGGGCCAGTTTAGTCCGTATTTCACCGCAAGTTACAAGGGTTTGCTAGGCGCGCTCGAGGAAGGCCTTGTAGCCGCGGTAGGCCTCGTAGATATCGGCCTTGTTAGCGACCTCCCACAGGGCGTGCATGGACAGGACGGCAACGCCGGAGTCGATGACGTTCATGCCGTACTTGGCCATGATGTAGGCGATGGTGCCGCCGCCGCCCGCATTGACGCGGCCGAGCTCGCAGGTCTGGAAGTCCACGCCCGCCTCGTCCATGATGTCGCGGACGAGGGCCACGTACTCGGCGTCGGCGTCGTTGGAGCCGCCCTTGCCGCGGCTGCCCGTGTACTTGTTGAAGCACAGGCCGCGACCCATGAAGGCTGCGTTCTTGGTCTCGAACTTGCCGGCATAGCCCGGGTCGAAGCCAGCGGACACGTCAGAGGAGAGCATGCGGCTGCGGGCGAGCGCGCGGCGCAGGGCCAGCGGGCTGTCCTCGCCGGCGAGCGTCATGATCTCGGCGACGGTGTTCTCGAAGAAGCGGCTCGTCATACCGGTGGCACCCACGGAGCCGATCTCCTCCTTGTCGACGATGAGCGTGATGCTCGTGCGCTCCACGTTGGCGACGTCGATCTGGGCAAGCATGGAGGGGTAAGCGCAGACGCGGTCGTCGTGGCCATAGCCCAGAATCATGGAGCGGTCGAGGCCCATGTCGCGGGCGGGGCCGGCGGGCACGACCTCGATCTCGGCGGAGAGGAAGTCCTCCTCCTCGACGTCATACTGCTCCTTGAGGATGTCCAGGAACATCTGCTTGACGGGCTCCTTGGGGGCGTCCTTGTCGTCCTCATCGAACTTGACGGGGCGGCCGCCCACGATCACGTCGAGGATCTCGGCGTCGACGGCGTCCTTGGCGGGCTTGGACATCTGCTCGCTCGAGAGGTGAATCAGCAGGTCGGAGATGGTAAAGACCGGATCGTCTGCCTTGTCGCCGATGTTGATGTCGACGGTGGTGCCGTCCTTTTTGCAGATGACGCCCACGAGTGC
Organism: Collinsella sp.; assembly: GCA_018378775.1. GTDB lineage: Bacteria > Actinomycetota > Coriobacteriia > Coriobacteriales > Coriobacteriaceae > Collinsella. The sequence goes on from JAGZWV010000012.1 coordinate 5,775, forward strand.
AAGCGGGGAGGCCACCCAGTGGTAGCTCTTGACGCCGCCATAGTAGTGCGTGTCGAGATAAGCCATGTCGCCGGCCTCGAAGGCGGGGTTCTGCTTGAGGTCCAGGCGCGGCGAGTCCACGTGGGCGCCCAGGATGTTAAAGCCCTGCTCGAGCGGTGCGGTGCCCAGGTTGACGAGCATAAGGTCCTTGCCGTGGTTGGCGGCGTACACCTTGTCGCCTGCCTTGAGCTCGCGGCCTTCGGCGATCACGGTCTCCAGGTCGACGTATCCCGCCTCCTCGGCCATCTTGATGCCGGTCTTGACGCACAGGCGCTCGGTCTTGTTCTCGCTCAAAAATTGCTTATAGCCGCGGCAAAGCTCCTCGAGCTCCTCGACTTGTTGTGGCGTGTACTTTTTCCATGCGCAGGGACGCTCCATGACGCAGGCTCCTTTCGGATCGATCGTGCTGGTTGATGTACCGTGAGCCATCGTATCACGCGTGGGCTCACGGTGGCGGGGGAGCTTGATGTGCGGTGGCCGCGGGGCGGGGAGCGTGTAAACTGGAGTGAGCAAACCGTGCCCAGCCCAAAGCGAGGTATTTAATATGTCTGACAAGCGCCGCACTTTTGCCGTTATCGACGGCAACTCGCTCATGCACCGCGCCTTCCACGCCGTGCCGCCGACCATGAACGCGCCGGACGGTCGCCCCACCAACGCGATCTTTGGCTTTCTGAACATGTTTCTTAAGATGATCGATGCCTTTAACCCCGACGGTGTGGTCGTGGCGTTTGACAAGGGCAAACCGCGCGTGCGCATGGAGATGCTGCCGCAGTATAAGGCGCAACGCCCGCCCATGGACCCCGATCTGCATGCGCAGTTCCCTATGATTAAGGAGCTGCTCACCGCGCTCAACGTGCCGATTCTGCAGTCCGAGGGCTGGGAAGGCGACGATATCCTGGGAACCATGGCGCGCCTGGGTGAAGAGGCCGGCTGCGACATGCTACTGGTGACCGGCGACCGCGACATGTATCAACTCGTGACCGAGCACGTCAACGTTGTCTCGACCCGCAAAGGCCTGTCCGACGTGGCGATCATGACGCCCGAGAGCGTGGACGACCTGTATCACGGCATTACGCCGGCGCTCGTGCCCGATTTTTACGGTCTAAAGGGCGATACGTCGGACAACATTCCCGGCGTACCGGGCATCGGCCCCAAAAAGGCGAGTGCGCTCATTGCGCAGTACGGTAGCTTGGACGAAGTCATCGCGCATGCCGACGAGGTCAAGGGCAAGATGGGCGAGAACCTGCGTGCACACATCGACGACGCGCTGCTGAGCCGCAAGGTTGCGACAATTCGCACCGATGCGCCCGTCGAGCTCGACTTTGAGGCGACGTCCTTCCCGGCGTTTTCTGCCGATGAAGTGTCCGCGGCGCTGGGCACGCTTGGTATCACCGCCATGCAGAACCGTTTCTTGGCGCTGATCGGCGGCGAGGGCGGGGTCGCGCCCGCTGCCAGCGCGTTCGAGATGCCAGCGGTTGTGCGTGCCGCTGCCGGTGATGCCGAGGCGCTTGCTGCCGCGGCTACCGAGGTTGGTCGCGCCATCGAGGCGGGCGAGTGGATTGCCGCCGTGGTTGACGATGACAAGGAGGAGGGTGCGCTCTTTGGCCTGACGCGTACGCTGTGGTTGGCGACGTCCAAGGGGCTCTTTGCGCTCGAGGAAGCCGATGGCGGCACGCCTACCGCTGTCGATGGCTTCACTTTTGCCCACGGCGTGATTGCTGGCGTGCTCGCGCGTCTGTTTATGCAGGGCCGCGTGGCGAGCCCGGACATGAAGGCGCTGCTGCACGAGCTTTCGCCCATCGATTCTTCTGAGCCCGAGCTCATGGATCCGCTCGCTGCCGATTCCACGCGTATCTTCGATACCGTGGTCGCTGCCTATCTGCTGGATTCCGATCGCTCCGAGTTCGATGAGGCATATCTTGCCGATACCTATCTGCAGATGGCGCTGCCTGCGGCGCGCGGTGCAGAGGGTGCCGGTGAGGACGCTCCGGCGCCCGCCGCTCGCACGGCGGCCTTGACGCTGGCGCTGGTCGCACCGCTGCGCGACCGCATGGCCCGCGAGAACGCCGCCAACGTGTTCGATGGCATCGAGATGCCGCTTGTGCCGGTGCTTGCCAAGATGGAGCGCGCTGGCATGCTCGTGGATCCCGATCGGCTGCGCAGCCTGTCCGAGGGCCTGGCGACCCAGATTGCCGAGGTCGAGCGCAGCATTCGCGACCTGGCAGGTGATGAGACGTTTAACATCGGCAGTCCCATGCAACTGTCGCACGTGCTGTTTGACGTTATGGGGCTTCCGACCAAGGGTCTCAAAAAGACCAAGCGCGGCTACTATTCGACCAACGCCAAGGTGTTGAGCGACCTTGCCCGTGACCACGAAATCGTGCGTCTGATCTTGGACTGGCGTGAGAAGTCCAAGATCAAGTCCACCTATCTGGACACGCTGGGTCCACTGCGTCGAGGCGACGGCCGCGTGCACACCACGTACAACCAGACCATCACGGCAACGGGTCGCCTGTCCTCGAGCGACCCGAACCTGCAGAACATCCCGACGCGCTCGGAGCTGGGTCGTACCGTCAAGACGGCGTTTTCGGCAGGCGAGGGAAGCGTCTTTTTGGCGGTGGACTACTCGCAGATCGAGCTGCGCCTGCTCGCGCATCTTTCGGGTGACGAGCACCTGGTGCGCGCCTTCAACGAGGGCGAGGACTTCCATGCCGAGACGGCCGCGCGCGTATTTGGCGTGCCGGTGTCCGAGGTGACACCCGACCTGCGCAGTCGCGCCAAGGCCGTGAACTTTGGCATCGTGTATGGTCAGCAGGCCTACGGCCTGTCGCAGTCGCTGCATATCTCGATGGCCGAGGCGCGCGACATGATTGATCGCTACTACGAGGCCTACCCGGGTGTGCGCACGTTCCTCGACAACGTGGTGGCGCGTGCCAAGCAGACGGGCTATGCCGAGACCATGTATGGCCGCAGACGCCATATTCCCGAGCTCAAGGCCAAAAACCCACAGCTCCGCGGCTTTGGTGAGCGCACGGCCATGAACCACCCCATGCAGGGCACCGCCGCCGACATCATCAAGATCGCCATGGCCCGCGTAAGCCGCCGCCTGGAAGAAGAGGGTTTTGCCGCCCACATGATCTTGCAGGTACACGACGAACTGGACTTTGAGTGCCCCGTCAACGAAGTCGAGCGCCTAACCACCATGGTCCGCGACGTCATGGAGCACGTAGTAGACCTCCGCGTCCCCCTAATCGCCGAAGCCAGCACCGGCATAACCTGGGCCGACGCCAAATAAAGACCCTCCATCAACCCCAAAGTGACCAAGAGCAGAAGGGGGCTCCTTGCCAACAAGGAGCCCCCTTCATTCCAAAAAATCAGCCAAGTATCTAGGCGCCAAGACGCCATCCAGGCGGCAAGCAAGTCACCGCAGGACCTGGCCGGGCGAGCAACGTTAACGAGCCGCCAAGATGGCGTCGATGAGCGTCAGTACGCCCCCGTCGTTGTTGCTCGGAATGCGCCACTTGGCGTGCGCGTTCATGTGCTCCTCGGCATTGTCCACGATAAAGCTATGCCCGACGCGCTCCAGCATGGGGATGTCGTTGTAGGTATCGCCCACGGCGGCAGCATCGGCAATATCGATGCCCAGGTGCTCGCACAGGTGCGCGACGCCGGCGCCCTTGTCGACGCCCAGGTTCATAAAGTCGATCCACTCGCGCCCAGCGTTGGTGACGTAGAGCTGATCCGAGAACGCGGGGCTATAGGTCTCGCGGAATGCGGGCTCGGCATCGTAGGCAGGGAAAAAGACCGAAATCTTGTTGGACTCGAAATCGATGCCCTCAAAGCTATCGACGTAGTTGATCGTGTTGTAGTACACGCTGATCTCGTCGTGGTACTGATGGTCGCGGGCGAGCACATAGAACTCGTCGTAGCAGCACAGGACGGGAACGGCGCGCGGGTCCTCCGAGGCACGAGCAAGCACCTGCTGATACAGCGCCACATCGATGTTGCTCTTATAGATATAGCTGCCGCGGTAGATGACGCAGGCTCCGTTGTCAGGACAAAAAGCAAGGCGGTTCTTAATGCTCTCGAACATTTCCTCGAGTTTGGGGGCAGGGCGTCCGCTGGCGGGGCAGAATACAATGCCGGCGTCGGCGAGCTTGTCCAGGCGCTCATCAAGACCCTGCGGCAACACGCGCTCGTCGGTGAGCAGCGTCTTGTCCATGTCGACGGCGAGAATCTTAATGTTTCCGATATTGGTGTCCGATTCGTAAGTTTGCATAAAAGCGCGCCTTTCGTTTCGAAATTGTTTCAGACGTTATAACCATCAACCAGTAACCGAGCGTATTGTCGCAGGAATGGTGCGTATTTGCACTGCAATTCACAAACTAATGAAAAAACTTTTCAGAAATTTGAATTTGTCGCTTGTACAGCAGGCACTTTAGCGTAATATAGCGACCATCGAAAACGGAGACGGCAAAAGAGCCGCTTGCCGAGGAAAAGGTACCGTTTACGATATTAGAATTGCGCCCGGCGATAGGTGAAAGGAGAGGCAGATGCAGTTCGTAAAGATCATCACTACTGCAGACAATGCCATCCGACGCCAGCGCGCAATTTCCCGACGACGATAACAATCGTCTCTGTCCGTATGGGGCCAAATGCCCCAACAGAGTCATTTTGAGGTCGTTGGGTTTTAGCACGACATAGACGCATGTTTCTAGGGCATGTTGTGCTGCTTTTTGCTATTTAACCTGATATTGTACGGTTTTTGACCTTGAAATGACTTGCACCTGACCGATGTTCTCATTAGCTACCAAGGGCGAAAGGAAACAGCCATGAGCAAGGAAAAAGTCGTTCTCGCATATTCCGGTGGTCTTGATACATCTGTATGTGTCAAGTGGCTCCAGGACGAGAAGAATCTCGATGTCGTTTGTGTCTGCGGCAATGTGGGCCAGGAGGAGACCGGCCTGGACGCCAAGAAGCAGAAGGCCCTCGACCTGGGCGTTCTGGATTGCCAGGTGCTCGATCTGCGCGACGAGTTCTCCGATGAGTTCCTGACCAAGGCCATCGCCGCAAACTCCATGTACGAGAATAAGTACCCGCTGCTCTCCGCCCTGTCTCGCCCGCTTCTCGCCAAGAAGCTCGTCGAGGTCGCTCACGAGTTTGGCGCGACCTACGTCGCCCACGGCTGCACCGGCAAGGGTAACGACCAGGTTCGTTTTGAGGCTGCCGTCAAGGCCCTCGACCCCGAGCTTAAGGTTATCGCGCCGGTTCGCGAGTGGGACCTGAAGTGTCGTCCCGACGAGGTCGCCTATGCTCACGCCCACAACGTGCCGGTTCCCGAGGGTGCCAACGACAACCCCTATTCCATCGATGATAACCTGTGGGGTCGTGCCATCGAGTGCGGTCACCTGGAGGATCCCTGGAACGAGCCGCTCGACGACGCCTGGGTTATGACCAAGAACCCCGAGGACACGCCCGACACCCCGACGTATACCGAGATTGAGTTTGAGGCCGGCAAGCCCGTCGCCGTCGACGGCAAGAAGATGAAGCTCTCCGAGATCATCATCGCACTCAACAAGATCTCGGGCGACAACGGCTTTGGCCGTCTCGACCTGGTCGAGGACCGTCTGGTGGGCCTTAAGAGCCGCGAGTGCTATGAGGTTCCCGGCGCCCTGACGCTCATCACCGCCCACAAGGCGCTCGAGGACATCTGCGTCGAGGGTGACCTGCTCAAGACCAAGATCAAGCTCGAGCAGGATTGGGCCACCGCCGTGTACAACGGCCAGTGGTACAGCCCGCTCAAGAACGCACTTGACGCGTTTATGGCCGATACCCAGAAGTTCGTCACCGGCACCGTCCGTCTGAAGTTCTTTAAGGGCAACTGCCATGTCGTCGGCCGCAAGAGCCCCTTCAGCCTCTACGACTACGGTCTGGCTACCTACGACCGCGACACCACGTTTGACGAGAAGGCCAGCGCCGGCTTTATCGAGATCGATACGCTGTCGCTCAAGACGTGGGCTAAGGTCCAGGGGCCCAGCTCTGCTGCCGCCCAGGCCTAGCGCCTCCTTCCCTTGGTATCCGCGCGGCCCATCCGCGTGATACATAACGGGCGCATGGGGTCCCTACCTTTCGTTATGCTTGCTGACACTTCTTAACATCGGTGGCCCCTACGTTCCGCCCGCATATATGATGCCGCGACTGCGGCTGAGTCCGAGCCCCGCCGGGGTTGTCCGGCGGGGCTCCTTCTATCAATTTGGCGGCTCTGCGCCTATATATATGAGGAGTATCCATTATGTTCAATGCTGTCGTGCATGCTTTGCTTGCCCTCGCGCCCGAGTTCGATGCTGCAAAGGTCGAGGAGGTCCCTATGAGCCTGAAGGCCTGGGTCGATGGTTCGCAGGGCAGTATTCGGAGGGAGACGTTGGGCGCCAAGTGCATGGTGCGTCACTTCTTTGCAAATTAGCTATATGCCCTCGCGCACGGCAGGGAGTGTGTAAAACTAGCGGTTGATAAATCGCTTTAGCGACAGGGCGCATTGCTTTGGGCGCTTGTTTTGGTATTTGGAGAAAGGAGACGGTTCCATGGCTCTTTGGGGCGGTCGTTTTGAGGCGGGCGTGGCCGAGGTCACGCAGGAGTTTGGCGCGTCGCTGCCGGTCGACAAGCATCTCTATAAGCAGGATATCGCTGGCTCTAAGGCGCATGCCAAGATGCTGGCCGCCCAAGGCATCATCAGTGCCGAGGACGAGCAGGCGATTGCCGAGGGCCTGACCGGAATCGAACAGGATATCGATGCCGGCAACTTCACCTTCGATATCAACGATGAGGACATTCATATGTCCGTCGAGAGCGAGTTGACGCGCCGCATCGGCGAGGCCGGTAAGCGCTTGCATACCGGGCGTTCGCGCAACGACCAGGTGGCGACTGATACGCGTCTGGGCGTCAAGGCGCTGGCCAAGGAGCTCATGGAGGCCAATCTTGAGCTGCGCCATGTGCTGGTGGATGCGGCCAAGAAGTACGACAAGGTGATTCTGCCGGGCTACACGCACATGCAGCATGCTCAGCCCGTGCTGCTGTCGCATCATCTGCTGGCGTATTCCTGGATGTTCGCGCGCGACTTTACACGCTTGAAGGCCGCCTTTGATGCCGCCGACAACTGCCCGCTGGGCGCTGCCGCGCTTGCCGGTACGAGCTATCCGCTCGATCGTCAGATGACGGCTGCCGAACTTGGCTTTGCGGGTGTGATTCCCAACTCGCTCGATGCGGTTTCCGACCGTGATTTCCTGCTCGATCTGCATTATGCCGGCTCCGTCATGGCCATGCACCTGTCGCGTCTTTCCGAGGAGATCGTGCTGTGGTCGAGCTCCGAATTTGGCTTTATCACGCTCTCAGACTCCTACTCCACCGGCTCGTCTATCATGCCGCAGAAGAAGAACCCCGACTTTGCCGAGCTTATCCGCGGCAAGAGTGGCCGAGTCTATGGCAACCTGGTGCAGCTACTCGTGACCATGAAGGGCCTGCCCCTTGCTTATAACAAGGATTTGCAGGAGGACAAGGAGGGCGCTCTTGATACCGCTCACACGCTCATGCAGTGCCTGTCCGTTATGGCCGGAATGATTTCGACCTGGACCGTCAACGAGGATGCCATGGCGCGCGAGTGTGGCGTGGGACACCTTGCCGCTACCGATGTTGCCGATTACCTGGCTAAGCGTGGCCTGCCGTTCCGCGAGGCACACGCCGTGGTGGGCCATCTGGTCCTGATGTGCGAGAAGCGCGGCTGCAATCTTGAGGACCTGCCGTTTGAGGTGTTCCAGGAGGCAAGCCCGCTCTTTGAGCGCGACATTACCGAGGCGCTCGACATCCCGTCGATTGTCGCCGCGCGCACGACCGAGGGCGGTACCGCCCCTGCCGCCGTTGCCGTGCAGCTGCAGCGTGCCGAGGCGCAGCTCGTGGCCGATGAGGGCGTGTTTGGATCGCTGACCAAGGTCGTCGAGATGGGTCACGGGGCAAAGTAAGGGTTTGGCTGAAGCGGTTTTGGCCATTTATTGATAAATCGTTTTCACTTTACGGGCGCCTGCTGATGTGGGCGCCCGTATTTTGTTGCTATGGGGGAGGGGCTTGTCGAGAACTTCTGTAGGACCTTTGGGCAGGTTGTGAAGGGGTTACGTTCGCAGGCGGCAACCGACCGCCTGCTCTGTTCGATGCGGTTGATGGGCGGTCGGATGGTACTCTAATCGGGCTTCGAAACAGAAGTGACACATATGGAGCGTTTTAATAAATTGCAGCGTTTCAATAAACAGCTTTTTGTTTAACTGCAGCTAAAACTCTGTTACGATGCAGTCCAGGCGGGTGCCGGAATGGGACTTGGGCACGCGCGAACCTACTTGAAAGGCTACCTTATGGCTATCGAGAAGACTTTCATCATGATTAAGCCCGACGCCGTGCGCGACCGCAAGATCGGCGAGATCGTTGCTCGCATTGAGCGCAGCGGCCTTGTCATCGAGCGCATGGAGATGACCACGCTCGAGCGCGCTACCGTCGAGGAGCACTACGCCCATCTGGCCGACAAGCCCTTCTTTGGCGGTCTCTGCGACTTTATGACGAGCGGTCCGGTCGTCAAGATGGTCGTTTCCGGTCTCTCCGCTGTCTCCAAGATGCGCACCCTTATGGGCGCTACTAACCCGCTTGATGCTGCGCCCGGCACCATTCGCGGCGACTTTGCTGTCGATGTCAACGCCAACGTGATTCACGGCTCCGACTGCCTGGAGAACGCCGAGATCGAGATCAAGCGCTTTTTTGGCTAAACCAGCTTTGACTCCTTAAAGCTGTTAGCGTGTGGCTTGGGCGCTGCGGAATTCCATCCGCGGCGCCCTTTTTATTCCAAAATCTATGAAGGGGCCCGCTCGGACTTGAGTTCCGAGCGGGCCCCTGCTGTTAGCTTGTGGCACTGAGTAGTTTAGGCCTCGTCGACGACCTTGAGGCCGCGCGTGTGGTCGATCTCGTTGAGGAGGTTAACGCGACGCTCGTGACGACCGCCCTCAAACTCGGCGTCGAGCCACTCGTCGACAATCATCTTGGCGAGCTCGGAGCCCACGACGCGGGCGCCAAAGGCGAGCACGTTGGTGTTGTTGTGCATGCGCGAGAGCTTGGCGCTGAAGGGCTCGGAGCATACGACGGCGCGAACACCTTCGACCTTGTTGGCGGCCAGGCTGATGCCGACGCCGGTACCGCAGATCAGGATACCCAGGTCGACGTCACCGTTGGCCACGGCCTTACCCACCTTGTAGCCGGCGATGGGGTAATCGAAGCTCTCGGAGGTGTCGGTGCCAAAGTTCACGACCTCGCAGCCGCGCTCCTTCAGGTGCTCGGAGATGATGTTCTTGAGCTCGACGGCGGCGTGGTCGTTACCGATACCGATCTTCATGAGTGGTTCCTCTCTGGTCCGTGCGGCGGAATTGCTAAAGGTTTTACCGCGTTCGACTGCATGATAGCGCGACTTTTGTGTAAACGCTCGGGCGTTTTTTGGTCAAACGCTTTAGCATGCAACAAGACTAGCTTTTCATGTATTAACGCTGTCAGTTTGCGCTTGAACGCCGTCCGCCGGAACTTGGGTTGCGGTTTTTGATGCATTGTTATCAAATAAAAGAGCTAACTATTATCGAGAGCCCAGCCCGTTATACAAGTAGGAGATATCTATGCCTGCCGATTCCATCCGTGATGCCGCGTTTTGCGATGTTTTGAACCGCGAACTTGTCTGTGCACTCGGCTGCACCGAGCCCATTGCCGTTGCCTATGCGGCGGCGCTGGCGAGTCAGACGCTCGGTTGCGAACCCGATCATATGGATGTTGCCTGCTCGGGCAACATCATCAAGAACGTCAAGAGCGTGACCGTGCCCAACTCGGGCGGTATGCACGGTATTGAGGCCGCGGCCGTGCTGGGTGCCGTGGGCGGCGACGCTAAGAGCGCGCTCGAGGTGCTCGAGAGCGTTAACGATGAAGACCGCGCTCGCGTGGCCGAGCTCCTCGCTGACGCCGGCTACTGCGATGTGTCGCTTGTCGAGGGAGTGCCCAACCTCTACATCAAGGTGACTGCGACGGCTGGGGGCCATACCGCGGTCGTCGAGATTACCGACCACCACACCAATGTTACGTGCCATACGCTCGACGGTATTCCGGTGTGCGGCAAGTCGGCGGGGGAGTGTGCCGCCTGCGCCGAGCGCGTCGTGGCCGAGCGTGCGGCAGATAGCGCCGATACGCCCATGTCGATTGAGTCCATCGTCGACTTTATCGAGGACGGTGACATTGAGGACGCCCGCGCTGCCGTTGAGCGTCAGATTGAGCTGAACGGTGCGATCAGTGCCGAGGGCCTGGCGCACGCTTGGGGCGCCGAGGTTGGCCGTACGCTGTTGGGCGCTCGTGCCGATGACGTCGCCTGCCGTGCCCGTGCCCGTGCAGCCGCCGGGTCCGACGCCCGCATGAACGGCTGCGCGCTGCCGGTCGCCATCGTGTGCGGCTCGGGCAATCAGGGCATTACCTGTGCCTTGCCCGTTATGGAGTATGCCGAGTATTTGCGCTGCGACCATGATCGCCTGGTGCGCGCCGTGATGCTGTCTGATCTGATCGCCGTGCATATCAAGAGCTATATTGGTGCGCTCTCGGCGTTTTGCGGTGCTATTTGCGCCGCATGCGGTGCCGGTGCTGCGATTACCTGGCTGTGTGGTGGCACGCGCGAGCAGATTGGCGCGACGGTTTCGAACACGCTCGGTAACGTGGGCGGCATCGTGTGCGATGGCGCCAAGGCAAGCTGTGCCGCCAAGATTTCCGCTGCCGTTGACGCTGCGATTCTGGGCCACGATATGGCCATGCAGGGCCGCGGCTTCCGCGCCGGTGAGGGCCTCATTCAGGATACCGTCGAGCAGACGATCGCCAGCATGGGCTATGTGGGCCGCGTGGGCATGAAAGATACCGACGTCGAGATCCTCAACATCATGATCGGCAAGACTCGAGTTTGTTAGGACAGTACGTCGGCTATTTGGTGTTCGTAGAAGGCTTCTACTACGGCGTTGAAGTCGTGGGCGAAGTCTTCCATGGTTCCGCGCCAGGTGGCTCGGCTGGGCTTGCCTTGGCCCACATAGGCAGTCTGAATGCCGCAGGCGGGGCTGGGGAAGTCGCGCTTGGGGTCGTTGCCCACCATGAGGACCTCGTGCGGCTCGAGCCCCATCACCTGAAGCTGCTCTAGATAGTAGGTGGCATCGGGCTTGCAGCGGGTGGTGTTTCCCATGTGCGTGACGAGCTCAAAGGGGGCGTCGGCCAGGTCGCCCCAACTCATGCGGCACTCGATGGCCCCCTGCGGAAAGCTGGGGTTGGTAAAGAGCGCGCAACGCAGTCCTGCATCCTGTACGGCCTGAAGCGCGGCATGTGCGCCGGGCATGGCGTGGGCGTTGATGACATCGTCGTTCTTGTACGGAAGAACTTCGCGGTCGTAGTAGGTAAACGCCTCGTAGATGAGTGGGTCCGAGAGGCAAATGCCGCACCGGCGCTCAACCTCTTCTTGGTAGAACTCAAGATTGGTGCGATTATCCGTGCCGCTTCGGCGATTGGCGTTGAGGTCGACCAAGATGGTGCCGAGGCGCGCCATCGTGCCACCGTGGCTGCGGCGACCAATATCCGCGAGCATCGACGAGACATCCTTAAAATAGCGAAGGATGAACGCGTTGAGGTTGATGCTAAGAAGCGTTTCGTCCATATCGAAAACGACTGCTTTGAGCACGCGGGCACCTTTCTCGAAAAATCGTTCCAGAATCGTTGGCTCCGGATACTTTACCTCAAAGGCGTATGGGCAAACTGCTTATCGTCAAGTTGTGGAGGCGGCTGTCCATAAGATTACGAAAAAGTCTCCACACGAGTAAAAAATCGCAGTTCACGCTTGAAATCGAACTCATTTCCCCGTAACCTATACGAACGTGATTGCATAAGCGTCACATTAGTATCTGTCGGCTCCCGAGTGTTCCTAAACGTTGTGTGCTTGTCGCACCCTTCTGTAGGTCCTAGCAATCGGGGCCCCATAGTTCGAAAGGGGTCCACCTTTGAGTGAGATTCAGAACTCGTCCATTTTCTCTCTTGACGATGTCAATGAGGAGGAGATGAACAACCTCATCGACGGTACGATTACCGACTTTGATGAGGGCGATCTCGTTAACGGCACTGTCGTTAAGATCGAGCATGACGAGGTGCTCGTTGACATCGGATTCAAGTCCGAGGGCGTTATCCCGGTCCGCGAGCTGTCCATCCGCAAGGACGCTAACCCTGCAGACATCGTTGCACTCGGTGATCCCATCGAGGCTCTGGTTCTCCAGAAGGAGGACAAGGACGGTCGTCTGGTCCTGTCCAAGAAGCGTGCCGAGTACGAGCGTGCTTGGAACCGCATCGAGGAGAAGTTCAACTCCGGCGAGAACGTCGAGGGCGAGGTTATCGAGGTTGTCAAGGGCGGCCTGATCCTCGACATCGGCCTGCGTGGCTTCCTGCCCGCATCCCTCGTCGACCTCCGTCGTGTCAAGGACCTCACCTCCTACATGGGCACCCGCATCGAGGCCCGCGTCATCGAGATGGACCGCAACCGCAACAACGTCGTCCTCTCCCGTCGCGTCGTGCTCGAGGAGTCCCGTAAGGCCGAGCGCTCCGAGATTCTGTCCAAGCTCAAGTCTGGCATGCGTCTCCAGGGCACCGTTTCCTCCATCGTCGACTTCGGCGCCTTCGTCGACCTCGGCGGTATCGACGGCCTCATCCACATTTCCGAGCTCTCCTGGAACCACGTCAACCATCCTTCCGAGGTTGTCAAGGTCGGCCAGGAGGTCGAGGTCGAGGTTCTCGACGTCGATCTCAACCGCGAGCGCATCTCCCTGGGTCTCAAGCAGACCACCGAGGATCCGTGGCGCGCACTGGTCAAGAAGTACCCCGTCGGCGCTATCGTCGAGGGCACTGTGACCAAGCTTGTCCCGTTCGGCGCTTTCGTCGACCTGGGCGAGGGCATCGAGGGCCTGGTGCACATCTCCGAGATGGCCAACAAGCACGTCGACCAGCCTTCTCAGGTCACCCACGTGGGCGACAAGGTTCAGGTCAAGGTCATGGAGATCGACCTCGACCGTCGTCGTATCTCCCTGTCCATGAAGTCTGCTGCTGAGACTCTGGGCGTCGAGATCGAGGTTACCCCGCTGCCTTCCGAGAAGAAGGACGAGGAGACCGACGCCGAGTAAATCGGTTTGACGATCACTTGTTTTAAGGGATCCGTCCGCAATGGACGGGTCCCTTTTTGCATTTCCTGCCGAGATGCGCGATGCTGCCCGTGTGCAATGCCGCCTAGGCTGTTCACGGGCTATTAGGTTGTTGGTGCATGAAAAATGCCGACATCCCGCCTCGGGGAGGAGGCGGGAACGCACCGAGTAGACGGAGGGGTGCGGAGCGCGGTCGCGTCTCGACTGACGACGTTGCCCATCGACGACACTATTGTACTGCATAGCGTGGTTCTTGGTTTATCGTGTCGAACGCTTGTGTTGTGCCATTGCCTGCGGCAACGGTGTGCTACACTCTTGCACTGCTGAGTGGGCCAGACGGTCGCGCGATGTGCTGCTTACAGTACGCGTGAGGAAAGTCCGGGCTCCAGAGGGCGGGATGCCGGCTAACGGCCGGGCGGAGTGATCCGACGGAAAGCGCCGCAGAAAAGAAGACTCCCACCTGCGCCGCAAGGCGTAAAGGGAAAAGCTGAAACGGTGGTGTAAGAGACCACCAGCGTCGTGGCAACACGGCGGCTTGGCAAGCCCCATCCGGAGCAAGCGCAAATAGGAACGCTATGGGCCGGCCCGGTCCGCGTTCGGGTAGCGTGCGTGGAGCTGCACGGTAACGTGCAGACAAGATAAATGACCGTTCACGACAGAACCCGGCTTACAGGCCCACTCAGCTTTCTTGTTGACGCTGCGACGGCGTCAGCTGGCCGATTTGGCGCTCATTCGTCGGTCGCCGCCATAAGGCGTGCTCCCTCCTCTTTCGGGCCAAATCGACTCAGCTGACGCCGTCTCGCTGTTTTTGCCTGGTCATCGGCGTTGCCGTTCTATTTACCGGTGTTAACGGTACGGCCTTTGCCGTATTATTGAGGCTGTTTGTTGCTTTGCTTGTTGTTGAGGGGCTTTGTTGGACAGCTATTTTACTTTGCAATCGAATATTGAGGCTTCGGGCGAGTTTGTGGACCGCAAGAGCCGGTTTATTGCCCAGCTGGTCCATATTGAGTCCGAGGATGAGGCGAATGCCTTTATCGAGATGGTTCGCAAGCGTCATTACGACGCTCGACACAATGTTCCCGCGTGGATTTTGGTCGATGGGCGCGAGCGCCAGAGCGATGATGGTGAGCCGAGCCGCACGAGTGGTATGCCGACGCTCGAGGTGCTGCGCGGTGCGGGGCTCAAAAATGTTTGCTGCGTGGTGACGCGCTATTTTGGTGGCACGCTGTTGGGTCCTGGTGGCTTGGTGCGCGCCTATACCGCGGCGACGCAGGCGGCGGTGGCCTCGGCTCAGGAGTCCGGGCAGATCGTCGAGATGACGAGTGTCGTGCCGGTTGACGTGCATGTGGCCTATCCGCAGTATGAGCAGGTGCTTCGCTTGGCCCAGGATTCGGGTGCCAAGGTTTCGGATACCGATTACGCGGATACCGTGACACTTCACTTGGTGTTTAAGGCAGGGGAGCAGGAGTCGTTTTGCGCCAAGATGCGCGAGCTTATGGCGGGGCGCGAGGAGATTGAGGTCGGCGCTTCCGCATTTGCCGAGTTCTAACGGCGACGGCTGGCGTACTATTGGATGGATCCCAAGCGAGCCGGCCGTCGTTTTATGTTGCTGCCGTTTACTCTGCGAGCCGCTTTAGCACATCACAGGCGATTTCGACGGCATCGTCGATGCAGCCGGGGCAGCTGCGGAGCGGACCCTTGTCCGATCCGATGCCCTTGAGCGTGCCACAGACGGTTGTCGTGTTCTTCTCGCCAAAACGCTTGGCGATTTCGCGCGACAGCTTGTAGGTCTGGCCCTTAGTCTTGGGGTTTTCCATGCCGTCGCTCATTACAAACCCCATGATGGCCACGGCGCCCGAGATGGCGCCGCAGGTTTCGGTCATGCCGCCCATGCCGGCGCCAAAGCCCTCGGTGAGGGTAAAGGCGACCTGGGGGTCGAGTCCGACGGCAGGCGCGAGCGTGCAGGCGACGGCCTGCGCGCAGTTAAAGCCACGGGCGTGGTATTCGGCAGCTTGAGCCTGACAGGCGGTGATGTCGAGCTGGGCCGTATCGATTTGCTTCATCGTTGTCTCCTTGGTCACGGTGTACCCGCCTATGGTACCCGTGACGGGGCATGTAATCATCGAGAGCTTCATGTATGCCTCATTTTTATCTATCGAGCAAATGCCTAAGGCTTGAGATAAATACCCCTGATCAATTAGTCCAATAACCTATCTTGGTGATGGGTTGAGAGGGGTGCGGGGTAGCGGTATCGTGAACCGAATAAAACGTAACCCAGGCAAGGGAGCTAGATATGAGCGAGCAGACCATCGGTACTACATGTGTTCAGGGCGGCTATCACCCGGGAGATGCCGAGCCGCGCCAGGTGCCCATCTACCAGTCCACCACGTGGAAGTACGACACGTCGGAGCACATGGGCAAGCTGTTTGACCTGGAGGAGTCGGGCTACTTCTACAGCCGCCTGCAGAACCCCACGTGCGATCTGGTTGCCGCCAAGATCTGCGAGATGGAGGGCGGCACCGCAGCGATGCTCACGAGCTCGGGCATGGCCGCGAACTTCCTCGCGATCTTTAACGTGGCCGGTGCCGGCGATCATGTGGTCGCTAGCTCTGCTATCTACGGCGGTACCTACAACCTGCTGGCTCATACCATGGAGCGTATGGGTCTGACCTGCACGTTCGTCGCCCCCGACTGCACCGATGAGGAGCTCGAGGCAGCCTTTGAGCCCAATACCAAGCTCGTCTTTGGCGAGACGATCGCAAACCCCGCCCTTGCCGTGCTCGATATTGAGCGCTTTGCCAAGGCCGCGCATGACCACGGCGTGCCGCTGATGGTCGACAACACCTTCCCGACGCCCGTGATGTGCCGTCCCTTTGAGTGGGGCGCCGACATCGTTACGCACTCCACCACCAAGTACATGGATGGACATGCTGCCTACCTGGGCGGCGTGATCGTTGACCACGGCCAGTTTGACTGGATGGCCCATGCGGATAAGTTCCCGGGTCTCACCACGCCCGACGAGAGCTACCACGGCGTGACGTATGCCGAGAAGTTCGGTCGCGAGGGCGCCTTCATTACCAAGGCCACCGCGCAGCTCATGCGCGACCTCGGCCCCATGCAGAACCCGCAGGCGGCCTTCTTCCTGAACAGCTCGCTCGAGAGCCTGCATGTGCGCATGCCGCGTCATTGTGAGAACGGCCTGGCCGTTGCCAAGTTCCTGCAGAGTCATCCCAAGGTACGCTTCGTGAGCTATCCGGGCCTAGAGGGCGATAAGTACTATGACATCGCTCAGAAGTACATGCCCAACGGTACCTGCGGCGTTGTGAGCTTTGGCTTTAACGGTGGTCGCGCGGCGGCCGAGACCTTTATGAAGAGCCTTAAGCTCGCCCAGATCGCCACGCATGTGGCCGACGCCCGCACTTGCTGCCTGCATCCCGCTAATGCCACGCACCGCCAGATGAACGATGAGGAGCTCATCGCCTGTGGCATCTCCGCCGATATGGTACGCCTGTCGTGCGGCCTCGAGGACACGGCCGACTTGATTGCCGACCTTGAGCAGGCACTCGAGCAGTGCTAGGCTAGCGTTCGCATAAGGCGCCGATGCTGGCAGAAAGCTTCGGCGACCTTTCGTTCCGATTCCGTAGGCGGGGCCCCAATCGCGGCTGTTTGCTGGCGATTGGGGCCCCGTTTTTGCCTTGCGCCACTCGAAAGGATAGATATGGAGAAAACCGCAGAGCAGCTGCGCCGCGAGCACATTGCCCTAGAGGGCGACACCCATGGCAAGAACAAGTGGGCGATTCTGTTTACCGTGCTCATCATGACGTTTATGGTGTGTTTGGATTCGACCGTCGTGACCGTGGCGTTGCCCGTGATGCAAAAGGAGCTGGGCGTGGGCCTCGAACGCATTCAGCTGGTGAGTTCGGTGTACCTGCTTGCGACATGCGTGGCCATGCTGCCGTTTGGCCGCTTGGGCGACGTGCGCGGCAAGGTGGGCGTATTCCAGCTGGGCGTCATCGTTTTTACGGCCGGCTCGCTGCTGTGCGGCCTTTCGAGTTCGCTCGAAGTTCTTATTCTGGCACGCATTGTGCAGGGCGTCGGCTGCGCGGCGGCCATGGCTAACAACATGGGTATCATCACCGAGTCGTTTCCGGCGCGCGAACGAGGCCGTGCCATGGGTATTCTCGCGACCTTTGTGGCCCTCGGCATGATGTGTGGCCCCGTGCTCGGCGGCATGCTGGTGGCAAGCTTTCCCTGGGAGAGCATCTTCCTCATCAACCTGCCCATTGGCGTCATCTCGTTTATCGTGGGGCTCTATACGCTGCCGCATGTTAAGCCGGAGGCTGGCGAGCGACCCATGTCCCTGATCGAGGCTGCTCGTCGCTGCTTTGCAAATTCGGCCTTCACCATCAACCTCGCCTGCATGCTCATCGTGTTCGTTGGTATTGGCGCATCAGAGTTTATCCTGCCGTTCTATTTTCAGGACGCCCACGGCTTTGGTTCCGACATCTCTGGACTACTCTTTTTGGCGTTGCCGATGGTGAATGCCTTTATCGGCCCGCTTTCGGGTACGGTTTCGGACCGTGTTGGCTGCGAGGGCCCCACGTCGATCGGCCTAGGCGTGTACGTATGCGGTCTTTTTGCGGTAAGCACGCTCGACGAGCACTCTTCCATCCCTGTGATCGTGTGCTGTGTCGCGTTTATGTCGTGTGGCACGTCGATTTTCCAGAGTCCCAACAACTCGCTGTACATGGGTTCGGCCCCGCGCGAGGCGCTCGGTTTTGCGGGCAGCCTGGGTAGTCTGGCGCGCTATGCGGGTATGGCAGTGGGCATTACAGCGGCGTCGCATATCCTGTATGGGCAGATGAGCGTGGCGATGGGTGAGGCCGTGACCAGTATTGTTGCAGGCCGTCCGGATGTGTTCCTGTTTGGTTTTCGTTCGGTGTTCTACGTGCTCATGGCTGTGGCGGCAGCGGGCTTTGCGCTTGCCATGGTGCGTTTGGTGAGGATGCGCGCCCGCCATTAGCGTGTTGGGAGGCTGTCTGCCACGTATTCGCGCCGTCTCAAAAACTGGTTTGTGGTGCGATGCGGCTTGTGGGGCGGGCGGGGGTCGGTCCGTGGTAGACTATCGAACAACGTTTATTAATCGCGCGGTATCGTTGCCGCGAGAAGGGGTTGCGCCATGCAGGAGCTTGAGGATCGTATTCGCCATGACGGCATCGTAAAGGCCGGTAACGTCCTTAAGGTTGATGCCTTCCTCAACCACCAGTGCGACGTTGAGCTGTTCGACCACATGGGCGCCGAGTGGGCCCGTCTGTTCAAGGATGTCGAGATCAACAAGATCCTGACGATTGAGGCTTCGGGCATTGGCATGGCTTGCATCGCAGCTCAGCATTTTGGCGGCGTACCGGTGGTCTTTGCCAAGAAGGCCCAGTCCATTAACCTCGACGGCGAGCAGTATGCCACGACCATCTACTCCTTTACCAAGCAGAAGGAGTACCCGGTTATCGTGGGCAAGCGTTTCCTGTCCGAGGGCGATAAGGTCCTGATTATCGACGACTTCCTGGCCAACGGCTGCGCTCTTGAGGGTCTTATCAAGATCTGCGAGGCCGCGGGTGCCGAGGTGTCCGGTATTGGCATTGCCGTGGAGAAGGGCTTCCAGGGCGGTGGCGATAAGCTCCGCGAGCGCGGCTTCCGCGTTGAGAGCCTGGCCCGTATCGCCGATATGGACTGCGACACCGGCGAGATCACCTTCGCTTAAGCGCGTAACACAAGCGATTGGTATGCGATGTGACAAAGGGACTTTCCCTTTGTCACATTTTTTGTATGAGGGGAGGTGTTGATATGGATGAGAACAAGATGGGATGGCGCGAGTATGCGCGCTATGCCGAGATGTCGGTCGAGAGGTTGGCACGCGACTGCGAGGTTCAGGTGTTTCGCGCGACAGGTCCGGGCGGACAGGGCGTGAACACGACGGACTCGGCGGTGCGTATGAAGCATGGGCCCACGGGGATTGTTGTGACGGCGCGCGAGAGCCGTAGTCAGTTTCAGAATCGCGCGAGCTGCCTGCGTAAGCTGCGCGCTGAGCTGGAGCGTCGCGGGCGTCCACCGCGCCGACGCGTAAAGACTAAGGTGCCTCTGCGCTCTCGCCAGCGCAGGCTCAATGACAAGCACTTCAACGCGATTAAAAAGGCCAACCGTCGCAAGCCGGGCGGGGAGGAATGATCTTCTCAATAAGTTGCGGTGAAATAGGGACTGTTTGCGGCTTTAGCTGCATAAACAGTCCCTATTTCACCGCAACTTAGGTGGGGTTAGCGGGTGGGGTGCCAGACGTGGAGGGCGCCGGCGAGGATGTCGACCTCGATGCGCGAGGCGACAACGGGCTCGCCGTCGGCCTGAATGGGGTAGTCGGGCTCCTCAAAGGTAAGCTCGGCATGGCGACAGCGGCGCATGCGAACCGGTGGCAGCTTGGTATGGTGGCCATCTTTGGCCGAAAGGAACATGGGAAGCGCGACCGCGCGCGGAACGGGGCCGCAGGCGTAGCAGACGTCGAGTATGCCGTCGCACGGGTCGGCGTTGGGACAGATTCGATAGCCCGAACCATAGGTGGGTCCCAGCTGGATGGCCATGATAATCGCCCGCACGCGCTCGGCGGGCGCGCCATCAAAGCTGATGGTCATGGGGTAGTTGCGATAGCGTAGGCCAAACTGCTCAAGTCCCGAGAGAGTGTAGAGCGGAGCGCCCGTCAAGCCCGTCTTTTTGCGCAGCTTGGTGGTGCCCAGGCCGATGGCGGCATCGATGCCGACCGAAAGTGTCTGGTCGTAGTACTCAACGGTAGCCTCGCCGCTGCCGCTCGCAGGGCTCCACGAGCGAATGCGCCCGATGTCCTGACGCTGCAGCTCGCAGGTGAGCAGCGCGCCAAAATCCTTGCCGGAGAAATCGTCGATGCCGAGCGTTTGGGCAAAATCGTTGCCGGAGCCCACGGGCAGGACGGCAAGGGCGGGGCGGGTGCCCTCCTCTTGCGTCATAAGCCCGTTGACGACCTCGTGAATCACGCCGTCGCCGCCAAGGGCGATAACGGTGCGATAGCCCTGAGCCTGTGCGGCCAGCTCCTTGGCGTGTCCCATGCGCTCGGTCAGCACCAGGTCAAACTGGGATGCGCGCGCGGTCATATCCAAAAAGCGTTGCAGGCGCTCGGCAACTTCGCGCGCCGCACCCGACTGGGCGGCTGGGTTGGCGATGATGAGCGTGCGGGCAAAATCAGTTGCATGCATGGGGCGACTCCCGGCGTATGACGTGACGGTGCGGTCGCGCTCAGGTCGAATTGCCCCCGATTGTGGCTGCACGGCGAATACTAACGTCTACTCTATCAGGTCGTTGTGGCGCTCGATAGCATCCGCTACCGTACCGCCCTCATCCACAATAAGCGAACGGCGCTTGGGTGAGATGATGCGCTGGGCGGGGTACACGCCGCGGTGTCCGCCGGCGAGATAGCTGATAAAGGCCACGATGACAAAGAACCCGGCGGCCGTGCCGTGGAACAGGTCGATGGCCATCATGCAGGTGGTGATGGGCACGTTAAGGCCGGCGCAGAATACACCGAGCATGCCCAGCGCCGCCAGAAAGCTGGGGTCGATTCCGACGAGGCAACCGATCCAGCCGCCGAGTGCCGCACCGATGCCAAACAGGGGCGTGACCTCGCCGCCTTGGAAGCCCGCGCCCAGGGTGAGCGCTGTGACGACCAACTTGATGACTGCGTCCGCCAGGGTGGTGTTGCCGGCAAATCCGGCGCCGGAAAGCCACGTGGAAAGGCCGGCGTAGTCCCAGGCGTCGAGGAGGGCATAGGCGGCCAAAACCACGAGTGCGCCTATGAGTGCGCGAACGAGGTAATTGGTGATAAAGCGACCGTACAGGCTCTTGACGGTTCGAACTGACCAGGCAAAGAGGCGTGCCGTCAGACCGAAGATAATGGCACTGATAACAACGATGACAACCGTCCGTGGTGTCATGTTGGGAACGCTGGCGATAACATTCGCCTCGTACTCGGTTCCCAAGGCAAGCGACGTAAAGTAGCCGGTAAACGAAGCGACCAGGCAGTAGATGCCCGCGGTGTAGTCGATCTTGCCGATGAAGCACATCTCCATGCCAAAGAAAGCCCCGGCAAGGGGCGAGCCGAACACGGCGCCAAAGGCCGACGAGATGCCGGCGAGCATGAGGTCGTGGTGGTCATGCTTTTTGAGGTGGGCGAGGCTCGAGATGTTGCTGGCGATGGTGCCGCCAATCTGCACCGCAGCTCCCTCGCGACCGGCCGAGCCGCCGGTGAGGTGCGTGAGCGTGGAGCAGACGAAGGTGAGGATGGCCATGCGCATATGGATGAGGCGTGTGCCCAGAGCGGAGTCGATGACCAGGTTGTTGCCACGCTTGGCGGCGAGACCGTGGTTTTTGTACACCCATGCGGTGGCAACGCCCACAACGGGAAGCAGCGCGTAAATCCACGCATGGTGCTCGCGATAGTCGGTCGCGATATTTAATGAGGCCAAAAACGCCCAAGCGGCAACGCCCATGGCGAGCGAGACGGTGACGACGAGTACGAGCAACTTAGTGCTCGCTAGTAGGTTGCGGGCGTTGCGGCGCGTGTCGGCAGCCAAGAGATGCTCGGAGCGGGTAAGTTGATGCCTGCCTGCTGTGATGACGTCATTAAGGGAGAAAAAACCGCCGTCGTCGAGCGGCTGGAAATGATCCTGCGCTTTGTTTGCGCTTTCGGGTTTGTCGTTATGAGCCATACGTTCCTCTTTTAGGTTGCAACGCAAGCAATTATAAAACGCGGTAAACGCGACGAGCCGGTGGGTTGGTTTCCATTCTGTTTCGCGGCCTGCAACCGACAGGTGTATTTGCGGGTACAGGCCGAGTCGCGGTCGTGCGTCGGGGGATTATACTGAGACAAGCATAAAGAATTGGCGCCCCTGTTGTGCGCCGTGGCATTAAGAGGTGCATATGGCAGAGAAACTCATACCGTTGGAGGATGCGCAGTCGATTGTTTTGTCGCACGTTGCTCCGACGGATCTCATCGAGATTCCCGTGTGGCAGGCGGCTGGTTTTCCCTTGGCCGAGGACGCGGTGGCCGATATCGACATCTCGCCGTTTGCCAACAGCGCTATGGACGGATATGCCGTGCGCTCGGCGGACTTGGCGCAGGCATCTGGCGAGGCGCCGGTGACGCTCGACGTTATCGGACACGAGGCCGCGGGCCATGTGTTTGAGGGCGCAATCGGCGCGGGCGAGACGGTCCGCATCATGACGGGCGCGCCGGTACCCGAAGGTGCCGATGCCGTGGTGAAGTATGAGATCGTTGATGTGCTCGACGGTGACGGCAACGAGGGCTCGCGTGTGAGGTTCTCGGCGCCGGCCAAGGTGGGGGAGAACGTTCGCTCGGCTGCTGAGGAAGCTCATGCCGGCGACGTCGTGATGCGCGCCGGCGAGGTTGTGGCTCCGGCGGGCGCCGGCCTGCTGGCGAGCGCCGGGTATGCGAACGTGAAGGTGCATGCCGCTCCGCGCGTGGGCATTATCTCGCTGGGCACGGAGCTGGTCGCGCCGGGTGAGCTGCCGGCGCGCGGGCAGATTCGCGATTCCAACTCGTCGGCGTTGATGGCCGAAGCACTCGATGCCGGCGCGGAGCCCGTGTTCTACGGCATTGCGCCCGATGATGAGCAAGCGATCGCCGAGCTGGTGCATCGTGCCGTGCAGGAGTGCGACTTTGTCATTACGAGCGGTGGCGCCTCGGCGGGCGATTACGATTTCGTGACGGCGCTCGTCCGCCGCGAGGGCGAGGTGCTGTTTGACCGCATCTCGATGCGCCCGGGCAAGGCCATTACGTTTGGCTTGCTCGCAGGTAAGCCCTACCTGGGACTTTCAGGCAATCCGGCCGCGGCGTATGTAGGCTTTGAGATGCTTGCCCGTCCGGCGATCCGTAAGATGCGCGGCTTTGCCGAGGGTGTGCGCCCCGTGCAGCGGGCGACGCTCACGCACGGCGTGAAAAAGCGACAGCATCGCCGCTTCTTCGATCGCGCCACGGTTTTGCGCGACCCCGAGACCGGTGAGTTGTTGGTGACCGAGGCTAAGACGCAGAATTCGGCGCTGCTTGGAACTATGCAGCGTGCGAACTGCCTGCTGCGTATTGACGAAGGACCGTGCGAGCTCAAGGCGGGAGATGCCGTGGACGTTGTTCGCGTCGACCTGCCCGAGGGCGCCGTGTTGTAGGGGGAATGCTATGGAGCTGAAGATATCGATCGTGACGTGCTCGGACACACGCGATCTTTTGCAGGATGAGGCCGGAGCCGCACTCGAGGAACTTATCGAGGCACAGGGCTGGACGGTCGCCTCACATGTGGTCGTGCGCGACGACGTCAGCGAGATCGGTGATGCCATTATGGAAGCCGCCGATGAGTGCCACGCCAATGTCGTGCTCACCTGCGGCGGCACGGGGCTTTCGATGCGCGATGTAACGCCCGAGGCGACGCGTTCCGTCTGCGACCGCGATGTGCCGGGTATTGCCGAGGCAATCCGTGCGTACTCCATGTCCAAGACGCGCCGCGCTATGCTCTCGCGCGCCGTGTGCATGCAGCGTGGGTATACACTTGTCATCAACTTTCCGGGATCTACGAAAGCGGCCCGCGAAAGCTGGGAGGCCGTGAGCGACCAGTTGGAGCATGCGGCCCAAATGACGGCGGGCGGTGGGCACGCCAAATAAGCGCACTACCTGCGGCGGAGCGACCTTACGGGCTGCTCCGCCCTTTTTATGCAGCGACAGTGCGGCCGTCTCGGGGTTATCGGTAAAAGAAAATTATCAGGCGAGAGATATTTATCATAAACATTATACGCACCGAAGTATAATCTTATTACAGAATAAAGCCTGCGGTGGGGTACCCGGGCACAAGGTCCGAAAGGGTTGAATATGTTCGATATGGTTTCACGCCGCGGTTTTGTCTCGCTTTCTGCTGCCGCTGTCGCCGGCTTTGGCCTTGCTGGCTGCTCGGGCAAAAAGACGTCCGAGCCCGCTGGTTCCGATGCCGGTTCTGCTAAGGCATCTTCCAAGAAGGCTGTTGAGCTGCAGATCTTTGCTGCCAATTCGCTCGAGAAGGCTCTGCCCGAGGTTCAGGAGCTCTACACCGAGCAGACCGGTACCACGTTTGCCGACACGCAGTTCAAAGCGTCCGGGGACCTTGTCGAGCAGATGCGCGCCGGTGCTGCGGTTGACGTGCTCATCACGGCCTCCAAGAGCACCATGGATGACGCCGAAGCCGCCGAGCTCATCGGCGCCGATACGCGTGAGGACATGTTTGTCAACGACCTTGTCATCGTTCGCGCCGAGGGCTCCGATACTAAGGTCGAGGCCATCGCGGACGTCGCGAACCTGGACGGCAAGATCGCCATCGGCGACGCTAAGACCGTTCCCGCCGGCAAGTACGCCAACCAGGCGCTGGCTTCTGTGGGTCTCTATACCGGCACCGAGGGCGACGACGGCGAGTATGCTCCCGAGATCGCCGACAAGGTCGCACTGGCCGACAAAGTTGGTACCGCCGCCGCCTATGTGTCCACGGGCGATTGCGTGGCCGGTTTCGTCTACAGCTCTGACATCTTCCGTTACGACGGCATCGAGGAGGCCTTCGTGTGTCCCGAGGATTCGCACAAGTCCATCGTGTATCCGGGCGCTGTTGCCGATGGCTCCGAACATTCCGACGAGGCCAAGGCGTTTATCGACTTTTGCCTGTCCAACAAGAAGGCGCAGAAGATTTGGGCGAAGTACGGCTTTGAGCTTTCCGCGTAGTGCGGCTTGGCGCGATAATTCCATCGCTTTGTGTTTTACTCCGTCCTTGTATTCTCTTGGAGCTTTTCGTGCTTAATAGATTCCGCATGCTTGTCGCCTGTGCTTTGACCTTCGCGCTTTGCTGGGTGCCGGGATTTGCGTTTGCTGGGGACGCTGAGAACGGGGCCCAAGCTGCTGCGGCCGCTCATGGGCTTTCCTATGGGATCGAGAGTTTTGAGCGGTTGGCCAAGGGGACCGCTCGTGCCATGGAGGGCCAGCCTGAGGGCTACCGTTTTCCCGTTGACGAGGACGTGGACCTTGTGGTGGCGCCTGCTGCCGATCGCGTTGTGGTGTGGATATCGCCCAAGGCGGTCGAGAAGTATGGATTGGATCCGCAGGATAACGAGTGCGTATCGGGTCTCAAAGCCCTCGTCTGTAAGCTCGACAGCGCAAACTGCATGGGAGGTGCGCAGCTAGGGGACGTGGATCTTCCTTGGTATGTCACGGCGGAAACAACGTTTGATGCCGGCGGGTATACCTATGGCTTTGACGAGCGCGGTGCGGATGGGGACCGCTATGTGGTGATCGCATCAGCCTCGGGTGATGCCAAGGGCGGCGCGCGTTGGCTTGATAGCGCTCAAATGGTAGAGGCATCGTCTGTCGTGTTGCGGGATGAGCAGGGGCCCTTGACCTCTCTGGCTTCCTTTTTGGGCGATATCGACTATCGCCCGTTTTGGGTGTCCATAAAAACGAGCGGCCTTGCCCTGCTGATCTCCTTTGCGCTGGGCTTGTTCGCCGCGTGGAAGACTATGGGTACCTCGAGTCGCATCAAGGGTTTGCTCGACTCGGTCTTTACCATCCCCATGGTGTTGCCGCCTACGGTGTGCGGCTTTCTGCTCCTCATGCTGTTTGGTCGATCGACCGGGGTCGGTCGGTGGCTCATCGCGCGCGGCATCTCGATTGTCTTTACGTGGCCGGCGGCGGTAATCTCTGCCGTGGTGGTGTCGTTTCCGCTCGTCTATCGTACGGCGCTCGGAGCCTTCGAGAGCCTCGACACGCAGATGCTCGATGCGGCGCGCACGCTGGGCTGGTCCGAGCGTCGCATCTTTACCAAGCTTATGATGCCGCTCGGCTGGCCCTCGATTGCCGCCGGCACGGTGCTTGCCTTTGCCCGCGCGATGGGCGAGTTTGGCTGCACCCTGTTCTTTGCGGGCAACTACGCTGGTATTACGCAGACCATTCCCATCGCCATCTACTTTGAGTGGATGGGCGGCAACACGTCCGTGGCCCTCTTTTGGGTCGTCGTCGTAATCGCCTTTAGCTTCTTGGTCATCCTGTTTATCAACATGTACACCGCTCATTCGCAAAAGTATCGCAAGCGGGGCCTTTCCCGTGCGGAGCGCAAACAGGCCAAAGATCTCGCCGGACAGGGCGATTCGCTCGACCCGTCGGGCGGCGATGCCTTGCGTATCGATCGCGAGGCGCTGGCCGAGCTCATGCGCGATGATGCCGCTTTGCAGGGAGGTCGATAGGCCATGTCGCTCGTTCTGGATATCAAAAAGCGCTATCCTGGGTTTATGCTCGACATGCAGCTTGAGGCCGGCGAGGATCGTGTGGCGCTGCTCGGTGCCTCGGGTTGCGGCAAGAGCTGCACGCTGCGCTGCATTGCCGGTGTGGAGACGCCCGACGAGGGCAAGATCGTCGTCAACGGCGTGACCTTTTTTGACTCGGCGGCGGGCATCAACCTGTCGCCTCAGGAGCGCAAATGCGCTCTGCTGTTCCAAAATTATCAGTTGTTTCCCAACATGACGGTGGCCGATAACGTATGTGCCGGCGTAAAGGATGCGGGCGACGCCGCGGCGCGTAAAAAACTTGCTGAGCGCTACCTGGGCATCTTTGGTCTGGCCGATTTTGCCGACCGCTATCCCGCACGACTTTCGGGCGGTCAGCAGCAACGTGTGGCGCTTGCGCGCATGGTGGCGGCGCATCCGGGCATCTTTATGTTCGACGAGCCCATGAGTGCGCTCGATTCCTATCTTAAGAGCGCTCTCGAGCAGAACATGCTCGACCTGTTCGATGTGTGTAACCGTACCGTGCTCTACGTGAGCCACGACATCGACGAAGCGTGTCGTCTGTGCCAGCGTATCTGCGTGATGCACGACGGGCATGTTGAGGAGTTCGGCTCCGTCGAGGACGTGGTCCGCCGTCCGCAGACGCTGGCGGCACTGCGCCTGACGGGCTGCAAGAACACAAGCCGGGCGCGCAAGATCGGCGATGAAGAAGTTGAGGCCCTCGACTGGGGCATGACCTTTAACGTGGGTCGCGAGGTTCCCGATAATGTGGCGTACCTGGGCATTCGCGCAAGCTACTTCCATGTTGACAATCGCGCGGAGCGGGGTCGCAACAGCTATGATTTGCACGTGGCCCGCGTGAGCGATTCGCGCTTTGAGCGCCTGGTGCTGCTGGACGTGCCGC
Source organism: Collinsella sp. (assembly GCA_018378775.1). Taxonomy (GTDB): domain Bacteria; phylum Actinomycetota; class Coriobacteriia; order Coriobacteriales; family Coriobacteriaceae; genus Collinsella. Next base: position 33,357 of record JAGZWV010000012.1, read on the forward strand.
GTGCTGATGCGCCCACGCGTCTGCAGTGGAAGGTCAACAAGGTGGGCATGCCTGTCGACGAGCTGCCGCAAGCAGGCGAGACACTGCGCATGCACTTCGATGCGAGTAAGATCCGTTTGGTTTGTCGATAGCGCCGGGTAATGCTGTCGGGGATATAAGCCTTGTCGGCTTTATCTTGCCGCGCGCCGAACGATGGATAACAAACTCTTATCAATTAAGATAATTATTTATTAAACGACGGTACACGACGCTGTCGTACGAATGTCAACGGTGTTCGCTTAGTCGATGACCGTTGATATAGTTGACATCAACTTGTAAAGGAGGGTGCGCACATGCCGCAGACGACATACATTCGCCGCGTTGCGGCGCGCGCCCTGTATATGGCTCGGAGCCGCATATGAGCAGGTATGTTCACGGCTCCGGGAGAGACGACGCACAACTAAATAATCAGCTGCAAAGCAGGTTCCCCAAAATTCCGGGTTTGAGCACGGCCGGGCAATCGCCGTCCGTCGTGCATCGATACCGCCGTTATCCGTTTTTGGTTCGAGAGGGGAACCGTCATGGCTGAAGAATTCGATTTCCATCCGATGTGGGAGAGCCTCGGCATGAATCTTGCCGACCATGACATGCTGCTGGGCGCCGTGGGCCAGATGTACGGCGATATGTTCCTGACGCAGAACAATCGCCCCAAGTCCACGTCCTACCTGGATTTTGTCGCCACCAACATCCACAGCGGCCGTATTAAGGAGATGCTCGACAAGAAGGAGGCCGGCGAGGCCACCAAGATCGTGGGCTCGTTCTGCGTGTACGTGCCCGAGGAGATCGTGCTTGCCTGTGACGGCATTCCCGTGGGCCTGTGCTCGGGTGCCGATTGGGCAACCGATAAGGTCGAGGAGCACCTGCCGCGCAACACCTGCCCGCTTATCAAGAGCTTTGCCGGCTTTAAGCTGGGCGAGGTCTGCCCTTTCATTGAGTCGAGTGACCTGGTGGTGGGCGAGAACACCTGCGATGGCAAGAAGAAGGCCTACGAGTTTTTTGCCACGCAAAAGAACATGTACGTTATGGATATTCCCAACGTGCACGACGAGTCGACGCTCGTGACTTGGAAGGCCGAGGTCAAGAAGCTCGCCGCCAAGATCGAGGAAGAGTGCGGCGTCACGATCACGCCCGAGCGTCTGAAGGCCGCCATCCATGCCGTCAATGAGAAACGCCGTGCCCTGCAGCGCCTGGCTGCGACCCGCGCTGCCGATCCGGCGCCCATCAGCGGTCTCGATAGCCTGCTGACCGTTCAGGCCGCCTTTATGGACGACACGCCGCGTCTGACCGGAGCCATTAACGATATGGCGGCTGAGTGCGAGCAGCGTGTCGAGGCCGGCGAGGGCGTGGCGCCCAAGGGGACCAAGCGCATCCTGTACACCGGTACGCCCATGGCCGTGCCCAACTGGAAGCTATTCAACCTCATCGAGAAGGCCGGCGGCGTTGTGGTAGGCGAGGAGTCCTGCACGGGCTCGCGCTACTACAAGGGCCTGGTCGACGAGACCGGCGAGACGGTCGACGAGATGCTCGATGCCATCGCCGAGCGCTACTTTAAGATCAACTGCGCCGTCTTTACGCCCAACGACCAGCGTATGAAGGACATTGTCCAGATGGCCAAGGACCTGCATGCCGACGGCATCGTCGACGTGGCCCTGCAGTTCTGCGCGCTCTACGAGATGGAGTCGTTTGCCGTGGAGAAGGCCGCCGAGGAGGCAGGCATTCCGTTTATGCACATCACCACCGACTACGCCGGCGAGGATGCAGGCCAACTGCAAACCAGGATCGAGGCTTTCTTGGAAACCATTTAGGGCTATCCGTCTCGGCAGCTTCCCCAGGCACCCGATCTTGCCGTTCTAACTGTCGCTTGCGTACCAAAGTACGCGGCGCTCCTCTTTCACGGCAACCTCGAGCACCTGGGAAAGCCGTTTCCTTGGTTGGTTAAAAGGTTTGTTAAGGAGCAATATGTCGGAATATATTGAGCAGCCGTTGCCGTCCACGTTTGAGGAGTTCAACGAACAGCGCAAGGCGTCGTTTATTCGCGTCAAGGATTACAAGCAGGCCGGTAATCGCCTGGTCGGCTTTTTGTGCAGCTATACGCCGCTCGAGATTATCGATGCCGCGGGGGCTGCGAGCGTGGCTCTGTGTGGCACGTCCGACGAGGTGATTCCCGAGGCCGAGAAGGTGCTGCCGGCAAATCTGTGTCCGCTCATCAAGTCGACGTACGGTTTTGCCTACTCGCAAAAGTGCCCGTTTACGTACTTTAGCGACATGATCATCGGCGAGACCACCTGCGACGGCAAGAAGAAGATGTACGAGCTACTCAACGAGCTCAAGCGCACGCACATTCTGCATCTTCCGCAGGGTCGCGATCGCGCCTACGAGCGTGAAGGCTGGTACGAGGAGTGCCGCCTGCTCAAGGAAGAGCTCGAGAACTTCTACGGCATCACGATTACCGACGATGACCTGCGCGCTGCCGTCCGTCGTCGCAACCGCTTGCGTGCGGCCCAGCTCGACATGTTTGCGCTGCAGGCCAACCAGCCGGCGGCTATGAGCGGCGTCGACCTGATGAGCACCATGTTCGCCGGTACGTTCAGCTTTGATATCGAGGCCTATACGCAGCAGCTGGAGCAAAAGGTCGCCAAGCTGCGCGAGGCCTACGACGCGGGCGAGCGCCTGGTTGCGGCGGGCGCCAAGCGCATTCTGATCACCGGTTGCCCGGTGGGCGGTGTGATCAACAAGATCGGCCGCACCATCGAGTCCAACGGCGGCGTGGTCGTGTGCATGGATGACTGCTCGGGCGAGCGCACGGCGGCTATGATGATCGACCCGGACGCGCCCGACATTCTGCGCGCCATCGCCGACCGCTATTTGGACATCAACTGCTCGGTCATGACGCCCAACGACGGTCGTATGGAAAACACGCTGGCCATGTGCGAGAAGTATCACGTCGATGGCGTAGTGGAGAGCGTGCTCCAGGCGTGCCATACCTTTAACGTGGAGAGCGCACGCATGCAGGAAGCTGTCGAGGGTGCGGGCATTCCGTACATGAAGATTGAGACCGATTACAGCAATGGCGACATGGGTCAGATCGAGACGCGCATCGCCGCCTTCGTCGAAACCCTGTAGGACAAATGCGGCAAAGGGATAGTTGCTTTGCCGCATAGAAGGAGGATGCCGTGGTTGGCATTGGTATCGACATAGGCTCGACGGCCGCGAAGGCTGCAGTGGTGGAGACGGACGGCGCCATTGCGTGGACCTGCGTCATGCCGACGGGGTATTCGTCGGTCGATGCGGCCGAGCGCTTGCGCGGCGAGCTCGCTGCAGCCGACTATGACGTGGCTGCCGACGACGTGCGCGTGATCGCGACCGGCTACGGCCGTGTCGCCGTGCCCTATGCGCACAAGGTCGTGACCGAGATCACCTGCCACGGCACCGGTGCCGTGCGCCTGTTTGGCGATCACGGCACGGTGATTGACGTGGGCGGCCAGGACACCAAGGTCATTCAGCTTAAAAGTGGCCGCGTGGCCAAGTTCGCCATGAACGACAAGTGCGCTGCCGGTACGGGGCGCTTTTTGGAGATCATGGCCGACCGTCTGGGTATTTCCCAACAGCAGATGGCCGACCTTGCGCGTTCCGGTGAGCCCACCAAGATCAGCAGCATGTGCACGGTGTTTGCCGAAAGCGAGGTCATCAGCCTGATCGGTCGCGGTGAGCCGCGCGAGAACATTGCACGTGGCGTGATCGACAGCGTGGTCTCGCGCGTGGCGACCATGGCCGGGCAGGCCGCGGGCGCCCCGTACTACCTGACCGGTGGCCTGTGCGAGAACGCCTTCGTGGTGGAGCGGTTGGGCGAGCTGCTGGGGTCGCCGGTGACCACCTCGCCCCAGGCTCGCTTTGCCGGAGCGATTGGCGCGGCGATTCGCGCACAGGCGCTCAATTAATGCATCCGCCGCAGGCTCGCATTCATGCGTATACTGGGAGAAAATGATTGACCGATGAGAGGAGGTATCGATGGCTGACGATCAGATTAGGCTCACGTCCATGACGGCCGCGAGCGGTTGAGCCGCTAAGTTGGCTCCTGGAGCCCTCGCCCAGGTCCTGGGCGATTTACCCAATGTGCATAACGACAACTTGCTCGTGGGGTTCGATACCTCCGACGATGCGAGCGTCTTCCGCGTAGGGGAGAACCTGGGGCTCGTGCAGTCCATTGACTTCTTCCCACCGATGGTTGACGACCCGTTCCTCTTTGGCCAGATCGCCGCGGCCAACTCGCTGTCGGACATCTACGCCATGGGCGGGCGGCCGAGCCATGCCATGAACCTGCTGTGCATTCCGAGCTGCCTGGGCGTTGAGGTTGCCGGCCAGATTCTGGCGGGCGGCGCCGACAAGTGCGTCGAGGCGGATTGCTCCATCGCGGGCGGCCACACCATCAACGACGACGAGCCCAAGTACGGTCTGTCCGTGAGCGGCTTTGTCGCGCTCGACCGTATGCTCGCCAACAGCGGCGCGCACGTGGGCGATGTTCTGCTGCTGACCAAGGCGATCGGCTCGGGCATCATCACCACGGCCATTAAGGGCGAGCTCATCGAGCAGGACGAGGCCGCAGCCATGTTTGACTCGATGCGCACCCTCAACGAGGCTCCGATTCGTCTGGCCGAGGGACTCGAGCTTCACGGCTGCACCGACATTACGGGCTTTGGCCTGATCGGGCATGCGTGCGAGATGGCCGAGGGCTCGGGCGTGCAGATTGAACTTGCGTCGGGGGCGGTGCCGCTCTTTGACCAGGTGCTCGATATGGCGCGTCTGGGCATTATCCCCGCGGGCTCCTACCGCAACCAAGACTTCTTTGGCCCGCGTGTGGCTGCCGACGAAGACTTGGAGCTGGGAATGTTGGATGCACTGTACGATCCGCAGACTTCGGGCGGTTTGCTTATTGCGGCGCCCGCGGCGGATGTGGATGAGCTTGCGCGTCGTCTGCATGCTGAGGGACGCGTTGCCGCTACGATCGGCCGCGTGTGCGAGCCGGTGCCGGGCGGTCCTGCCGTTCGCGTTGTTCGCTAGCCCGCACGTTTCTGTAATTGTTTACCGTTCTCTAGAACGGTTCTTTCGAAAGGAAAAACTATGTCTACCAAAATTGAAGTCAATGCCATGGGCGATGCCTGCCCGCTGCCCGTCGTCAAGACGCTCAAAGCCCTGAAGCAGCTCGATGGCGAGGGCGCCGTGGTGACCTCGGTCGATAACGAGACCGCCGTCAAGAACATCTCCAAAATGGCGCAGGAGAAGGGCTGCGCGGCTTCGGTCGAGAAGATCTCGGACGCCGAGTGGCACGTGACCGTGGCGACCTCTGGCGCCGTTGCCGTGGCCGATCCCGAGCAGGATGGCGCTGCCTTCTGTGATGCCAGCGCCGGCAAGGGCAAACTCGTCATTTCCGTCTACACCGACTGCATGGGCCGTGGCGACGACGAGCTGGGCCACAAGCTCATGAAGGCGTTTATCTTTGCCGTGACACAGCAGGAGGAGTTGCCCGCGACCATGCTGTTCTACAACGGTGGCGCCAAGCTCACCGTCGAGGGCTCGCCGGTGCTCGATGACCTGAAGGGCCTGGCGGAGCAGGGTGTCGAGATTCTCACCTGCGGCACCTGCCTCGACCACTATGGCATTAAAGACCAGCTCGCGGTGGGCGAGGTCACCAACATGTACGTGATCGTGGAGAAGATGGAGCAGGCCGTGCGCGTCGTGCGCCCGTAGCGTATTGGTTGGAGTTGCCATGAGGGAGAAGCGCCCGGCGCTTGTCATCACGTTTCCCACCACGGCGGCCGCCATGGGCTGCGAGTCCCTGTGCATCGAGCGCGGCCTTCCCGGGCGAACGATTCCCGTGCCCGGGGAGGTCGCTGCCGGCTGCGGTCTGGCGTGGAAGGCGTTGCCTGCCGATGAGGAACTGCTGCGCGGCGAACTCGCCGAGGCGGGCGTTCCTACCGAGGGCTATACCGTGATTGATATGTGGGAGGTCGTGCGATGATCTACCTGGATAACGCAGCGACGACCATGCACAAGCCGCAGACGGTCATCGATGCCGTGGTGCAGGCGATGTGCTCGCTCGGCAATGCCGGACGCGGTGCGACGTCGGGCGCGCTCGACGCGGCGCGTACCATCCACGGCTGTCGCGCCAAGCTTGCGCGCCTGTTGGGCTGCCCGCGGGCTGACCATGTGTGCTTTACGCCCAACTCCACCGCGGCGCTCAACACCGCCATTTGTGGCGTGGTGCGCCCCGGCGACCGCGTGGTCACGACGGTGCTCGAGCACAACTCCGTGCTGCGTCCGCTCAACCGCCTGGCGGCGGAGCGGGGTGTGACCGTTGAGCATGCTGGCTGCGACGCGGACGGCGTTCTCGATTATGACGAGCTCGAGCAGCTGGTCACGCCGGGCACGCGTGCCGTGGTGGTGACGCACGCCTCCAATGTGACCGGTAACGCGGTCGACATTGCGCGCGTGGCCGCCATGGCCCATGCGGCAGGCGCGCTTGCGATCGTCGACGCCTCGCAGTCTGCCGGCACGGCGAAGATTGACATGGATGCCATGGGGCTCGACGTCGTGTGCTTTACCGGCCACAAGGGGCTCATGGGACCCCAAGGCACCGGTGGTCTGGCCGTGGCGGAGGACATTGACGTGGCTCCGTGGGCCATGGGCGGCACGGGCGTGCACAGCTTCGATGCGTTGCAGCCGCTTGAGTGGCCCACGCGCCTTGAGGCGGGTACGCTCAACGGTCACGGCATCGCGGGACTTTCTGCCGGTCTCGACTTTATCGAGGCGCAAGGCGGGGTCGAGACGATTGCGGCACACGAGCGAGCACTGGCGGATCGCTTCCTTGCCGGTGTGCGCGAGATTCCGGGGATTAAGCTCTATGGTGCCTTTGGCCAACCGACGCGCTCGGCGATCGTCTCGCTCAACGTGGGCGATATCGACTCTGCCGAGATTTCGGACGCGCTCATGCAAGGGTGGGGGATTGCGACGCGCCCCGGCGCCCATTGCGCTCCGCTCATGCACCGCGCGCTGGGGACCGAGCGCCAGGGCGTCGTCCGCTTCTCGTTTGGGTATTTCAACACGGACGAGGAAGTTGACACCGCGATTGATGCTTTGCGCGATTTAGCCTGCTAAAGCTGCTAGACCGTTTATACTTGCGGGACGGGTATTTTGCCCGTCCCGTTTTTGTTTCGACCCGAAAGGTGTGCCTATGGCCTCATCCGCTCCGCGCGGTTTACGCTCCGACCATGTCGTTACCGTCGGCATTGCGCTGTTCTCGATGCTCTTTGGCGCCGGTAACCTCATCATTCCGCCATTGCTGGCACTTCAGGCCGGCACGGCCACGCCGCTTGCCATGATCGGCTTTTTGATTGCCGCTATCGGTCTGCCTGTTATGGGATTTATCGCCGTCGCGCTCGCCGGCACGGCCCGCGAGCTGGCTGGGCGCGTGCATCCTAAGTTTGGCGAATTCTTCGTTGCGGCGGTGTATCTGGCCATCGGCCCGTGCCTGGCCATTCCGCGCACAAGCTCTACGGCCTTCGAGATGCTGGTGCCGCTACTGCCCGAGGGCGTTTCGCTCGGCACGGCTCGCCTGGTGTTTGCCGTTGGCTTCTTTGTCGTCGCGTTTGCGCTCACGCTGCGTCCGGGCGTTATCACGCGCGTGCTCGGGCGCATTACGGGCCCCGCGCTCATTGCGCTCATCGTGCTGGTCGTGGGTGCTGCCGTGATCTCGCCGCTGGGACCCGCTGCCGCGCCTCAGGCTCCCTACGATGCAGGCGCTGCCGTGCAGGGCTTTTTGACCGGCTATCAGACCATGGACCTGCTCGCGTCGCTCGCCTTCGGCATCATCATCGCCGAGACCATCCACGAGTTGGGCGTTACCGATGACAAGCGCGTGGCCTTCGAGATTTCGCGTTCTGGTGTGATTGCAGGCGTGCTCATGGCCGTCATCTACTGCGGTTTGGCCCTTGCCGGTATGCAGCTCGGCACCGTGATGCCCGACGCTACCAACGGCGCCGCCATCCTTGCCCGCTCTGCCTCCATGCACTTTGGCCTTGCCGGCACGGTCGTGGTCTTCGCGATCTTTTTCCTCGCCTGCATGAACGTGTGCATCGGTCTTATTAGCTGCTGCTCGCGCTATTTCTGTGAGACGTACGTAGTTGAAGGGGGAGCGGAGGCCTCCGAGGAGGCCATGCGCCGCCCCTTCGCGATCCTTGCCTTTGTGTTCGCGGCGTTTTCGTGCGTGCTCTCCAACGTGGGCCTCGACGTGATCCTTATGTTCTCGGTGCCCATGCTTAACGCCTTGTATCCCGTCTCCATCGTGCTGGTTCTCATGGGTTTGGTACACGGCTTTTGCGACGCTCATCCGCAGGTGTGGGTCTGGGTTGGCGGTGTGGTTGCCGTGCAGAGCGTGATCACCTCGGTCCGCGATGCGTTCTTTGGGGGCACGTGGCTGCCGTTTGATGCGCTGCCGTTGGCGGATATCGGTGCCGCGTGGGCGCCGGTTGCCGTGGTGGCATTTGTGATCGGCCTGCTCCATAGTCGTTTTGTCGCACATTCGAGGAGCTAAGGCATCAATGCTTGCACAGGCGGGGAGTCTCCCCTATAATTTCCTTCGCTTTGGGACACGCAAGGTTTAGACCTTAGCTGCTCAACACCTTCGGGACGTGGCGCAGTTTGGTAGCGCGCCTGCTTTGGGAGCAGGATGTCGCAGGTTCAAATCCTGTCGTCCCGACCATATCTTGCGGGCGTAGTTCAATGGTAGAACCCCAGCCTTCCAAGCTGATGACGCGGGTTCGATTCCCGTCGCCCGCTCCATAAGATAGATGATTGGCTCTGATTCCTTTTGGGACCAGAGCCATTTTCATATACATGCCGGGACCCCACATCCCCTCCTAAGTTGCGGTGAAATAGTTCCTGGATGGGGGTGCGGACAGAAAGTTGGACCGTGAAGCGGTCCGGACTGGAGGTTCGCATGTACAGCAGGGAGAAGGTCGAGCTCTTCCTCCTGGCGACGGAGG
>JAGZWV010000096.1 GCA_018378775.1 Collinsella sp.
GCCAAAGGGAATACCGCTCTCGTGCGAATACCCCTCCGCGGGCGGCAGGCCGGAGTCGGGCACGCCGATGACCAGGTCGGCCTCGACGGGCTCCTCGTGCGCCAGCTGACGACCCATGTCGTAGCGGCAGGCGTAGACGCTCTTGCCGTTCATGATGGAATCGGGGCGAGCGAAGTAGACCTGCTCAAAGATGCAGTTAGCAGGCTCTTCGGCGGCAGGCACGCCCTGCTCGGACACAAGGCCCTCGGCGCTGATACGCAAAATCTCACCGGGACGGACGTCGCGGACGTACTCGGCACCCACAATGTCGAGCGCACAAGTCTCGGAGGCGACGACCCAGCCGCCGGCGCGGGTGACATGGGTGGTGGCGTCGACCGTCGCGGCGCCGTCCTGCGACGGCAGCTGCGAAACGGATGCGGCATCGGCCTGGTCCAGGCCCTCGTCCACCAGCTTGCCCAGCACGAGCGGGCGAATGCCGTGCGGGTCGCGGAAGGCGTAGAGCGCCTGCTCGTTGATGAGCGTCATGGCGTAGCCGCCGCGCACAAGCTCCATGGTCTTGCGAATGCCCTCGCGCAGATGGCCTGTACGCTGAGTAAAGTAGCCGATGAGTTTGGTCGCGACCTCGGAATCCGAGTTGGAGAGGAACGGCACGCCCAGCTCGATCAGCTGGCGGCGCAGCTCGTCGGTGTTGACGAGGGTGCCGTTGTGCGCGAGCGCGATAATGACGCTATTGATGGTAGAGAGGTGCGGCTGAGAGGCTTCCCAGCTCTTGGCGCCGGCGGTGCCGTAGCGCACATGGCCCACGGCCAGCTGACCGGAGAGCGTCGACAAGTCGGCATTGGAGAACACGCGGTCGAGCAGGCCCAGGTCCTTGCGGACCATAACCGTGCCGCCATCACCCACGGCGATTCCCGCCGATTCCTGGCCGCGATGCTGCAGCGCGCGCAGACCAAAGTACGTCAGTCGAGCTACATCGCGATCGGGTGCCCACACACCAAAAATGCCGCATTCCTCATGCAGCTGGTCGGAGTCCGGATCATACGTCGACATGGTCTTCACCTGTCCCGCGGCACGCTCGGCCGCGCGGATGGTTTCTTGAGACATGGCATCCCCTCAGAGCCTCGTTATTTGGCGTTACCTGCCCTATTATACGCACGGCAAGACAAGCACTCCTGCGCATGGACAGCGCTTTTTAAAAGCCCACCGAGCTTATAATCCGTTTTGCAGCCAAACATTTTATTGGGCAGCCGTCTCGGGGCCGACGGTCCCGCACGCTTCCGTTGCGACGCGTCTCGTCCACCGCTAGGGCTTACATTGCTGCAATTGGGACGTTCGTCCTGTCTTTTAGCAGGTCGGCGGCGTATCCTAGTAACCTAGGACAAAGCGAGAAAGGTTCTGTATGGATCGAAACGAACTCGACCCCAGCGTCCCCAGCGCCACGGAGGTCAAGAAGATTCCCCTCATCATTAAAGTGTACGCCGTCCTGTGCATCCTGTCCGGCGTGGGCACACTCCCGTCGGTCGCCGTCTTTATGTGGCAGGTCATCACCGCACTCATTAACGGCAACGCCGCCGCTAAGCTCGGTGATAACACCCTGGTCGCGGTTGGCCTTATCGTCGCCGGCATTATGCTCTCGGCGGTAAGCGCGATCATCTTGATCGTCTTTGGCCTGGACCTCATCAAGGACCAGCGGCGCGATGCCGCCCGCCTGTCTTACGTCCTCATCGCATTTACCGTCGTGGAGCTTTTAGTTGACGTGATGCTCCAGGGTATCGGACCCTTCCTGCTGCGCCCCGCCATTCAGCTCGGTATCCTCATTGCGCTGTCGGCCACCGTCGACCCCACGCTACGCCAGGAGCGCGAACTGCAGCGCCGTCTGCAAGAGATGCTCGACCGCGATGCCGCCGCCGAGGGGATGCTCGGCCGCGACGAAACCGGCGAGGGCTACATCAAGCTCAACTACTTCAACCTGTTCTGGGTATTCTCAACCGCTTCTATAAAAAGAACCCCATCATCATTTTCCTGGTAAGCGCTGTGCTCGGCGCGAGCTTTGAGGTGTTCGTGGGCTGGTTTATGCAGACCTCATTTGGCGTGGTCTCGTGGAGCTACTCGCACATGAAGCTGTTCGGCATGCCCGACCCACTCGCCGTCCTTACGGGCGGACGCACCTGTACGGGCTTTGCCTGCCTGTGGGGCCTGGGTGGCCTTATCTGGATCAAGCTGCTGCTGCCGAGGCTGCTCAAGCTCATCAACATGATTCCGTGGAAGAGTCGCTACTCGGCTACCGTCATCTTCACCATCATTATGCTGGTCGATGGCGTTATGACGCTGCAGTCGCTCGATTATTGGTATCAGCGCGTCAACGGCACGGAACCGGATATTCCCGTTGCGCAGTTCTACGGCAAGTACTTCGATAATGATTTTATGGAGAATCGCTTCCAGAGCATGACCATGAGCCCCAAGGATGCGACGCGCGTGTAGCGCCAACCGCGCCCAAAACGCAAAATGCCCGCCGGAATCACACGTACCGGCGGGCATTTTTATAAACGAGCCTTCTATCGACGCAAGCCTCTACGCCTCGCGCTCGACCTCACTCACACATTCGTTCTTGATGGTACCGACGAGCGCCTGCAGTGCGTCGACCACATGCGGGCGAATGTCCCCGCCAATGAGTACGAGCATGATGTCGTCGCCCACGGCGAGATCGCCACTCGCCAGCCACACGCGCACATAGCCGATACCCGGCATCGTGCGCGTTGCCTCGATGGCGGCCTGCACCTTATCGGCATCAAAGCCGAACACCATGCCGCCCACCTTGTGGCCTGGCGCCACACCATCCGTCTCGACCCCACGCACCTCGGACTTAGGCGTCGCGCGCACCACGCCGTTGTGTGTCAGGTACATCCCGCAATCAGCCGCCGAAACATCGGCCTTGGCTTCGCGCAGCCAAGCATCAACCGAAGGCATCGATTTGCCACTTTCAAGCATCATTTCTCCTTTTTACCGTCGTCGAGTAGCTCATTTGGGACGGGGCTCTTTTAGCTACTCTCGAACCACTTATTCCTCGACCGGCGTGAGTACCATGACTGCGCGCGTATTGCTAAATGACAGCGAACGGCAAGTCACAAGCGTTACGATCTTGGTTGCCGAAGCGGCACGATCGGTGGCATCGCTCGCCACGGCCGAGGCGCCGTCGAGCATCTCGGACAGGTAATTCTTCAGTCCGTCATCGCCCTCAAAGTTGGGCGTGCGCGCCTTGGCATACGTGTCCTCGACCACCTTGGTCGCCAGCGGGCGCAACTTATACGTCGCATCACGCGTGATGTAGTACACGTATTCCATGCTGTCGAACGTCGCCTGATCGGTCGTATCCGAAATCACGTTGAACATCGAACCGTCGTTCATATGATGACCGTAAATCGTGGTCTGCTGATCCACCATGCCCGGCGCGTTGTCGTCGCTATCCAGGAAGATGGCTCCCGAGGCATTGGCCGTACCGTCGAACAGCGTGTTGAGGTACTTGGAGTTGTTGTTGGTCTGCACCACGGGGTAGTTGATGTTGGTGCCGGGCGCGTAAATCCAACCCACAACCTCGGGATTTGTCTGGGCCAGCGCATTGAAGTCGACAATTGGCACGCCACTGGCGTCCTTGTCGCTCACATATTGCTTTTCGATTTTTTGATACGACTCGCTCGCCTGCTTGTAGCCAATCTGCGCGTTGATAAAGATGGCGGCCGCAGCAACGATCAGGCCAATGCCGATGATGATGAGCAGAATGGGAATGACGGAGCGGCGCTTTTTGCGCGGCGGCTCGGTATAGCTCGATGGCGCGGCATGCGCCGAAGAGCGAGGTGACTTCTTGGCCGTACTGTATGACGAAGGGCGATATGCAGCAGGCGTATCCTGACGGCGATGCTTCGCCGGCGTCACGGGGCGCGGCGCGCGCGGCTGTTGAGGAGAGGATGTCCGACCCTGCTGCGGCGCGCGGGCTGCTCCCGACTTGGCTGGATCGGAAATCCGAGAAGCCGAAAAACGCTTTCCCTGATAGTCGGACATGGCTCTCCTTATGCTGCAAATGGACTGGCAGAGCGCTTAGGCGTCAGCCATCTCCTGCTTCATCTTCTCGATAACCTTGCGGTACTCGGGGTCGCAGGCGCCCAGAATCTGCGTGGCGTAAATGGCAGCGTTCTTGGCACCGTTGATGGCAACGCAGGCCACGGGCACGCCCGAAGGCATCTGCACCATCGACAGCAGCGAATCCATACCGCCCAGGTCACTCGTCTTCATAGGCACACCGATAACCGGCAGCGGCGTAAACGCAGCCACGACACCGCCCAGGTGAGCAGCCTTGCCAGCAGCAGCGATAATCACCTTGATACCGCGGTCGGCAGCAGTCGAGGCCCACTCATGGACCTTCGCCGGCGTGCGGTGCGCGCTTGCAATCACGAGCTCATAGGGCACGCCCAGTGCCTCGAGCTCGGCGGTGCAACCTTCCATAACGCCCAGATCGGACTTGGAGCCCATGATGATCCCGACAACCGGCTTCTGATCTGCCATAAACAAAGACCTCCTGTTGAGAGCGGTGACGCGGCGGATCCGCGACCCTTAACTACTGAGAGTAGTATAGCTGCTCCCGTCCCTGCGGTCTCTGTGGCGCTTCGCGGGCGGGCCAGGCTTTATCTTCACTCCGGTTGCTTCGCAAAGTCGTTCAGATAGAGCCTGGCCCGCCCGCGAAGCGCCCTGCGACCTACCGGATATTGCCATGACGTACGTTGGCTGAAATAATAAAGCAATGCCCGCCGTCCTTGACGGAGCGGCGGGCACGTTTGCTTAGTTGTCGCTGGGACTACTTAGCCTTGCTGCGACGATGGAAGAAAGCGCCGATCGCGGCGATGATGGCGCCAAGACCACCGACGGCCGCGACGGTCGCCGCC
>JAGZWV010000013.1 GCA_018378775.1 Collinsella sp.
GCCGGCGGGTAGCTATCTGGGCATGCTGTTGGGCCAGCTTATGTTTATGCTTGGCAATTCCGGTGGCATCGTGTCGCTGCTCACGCTCATGGGGCTTGCTGCGGGCTGGGAGTTCCTTAAGATCGCCGGCGTCAGCAACGTTGTCCTATCGCTCGCCTATGCGCAGCTTATGAGTATGGGAACGGATTCGTGCATCCTGATCGCCGCGACGATGGCAACGTTCGCCGTTTGGGGCATGCCCTTTGGTGCGTCGCTCCGCGTTGCGGATAAGGATGAGAAGGCGCTCATGCTGGGCTATTCAATCTCGGGCGTGCTTGGCGGCGTAAGCGAGCCGGCGCTGTACGGCTGCGGTTTTAAATATGGCAGGTGCCTGACGTGCATGGCCATTGGCGGCGCCGTCGGAGGCCTTGTTGCAGCCGTGGGCCACGTTACGGCTTATACCATCGGCATGACGAATGTCCTCATGGTCATTGGCTTTGCCACGGGCGGTATTTCGAACCTGCTGTGGTGCTGCGTTGCCGGCGGCACGGCATTTGCGGCGTCTGCGGCGCTGAGCTACTGCTTTGGCGTGGTGCCGACGAAGGGGCGAGCGACGGGGACGGAGCCGATTCACCCGAAACCTCGAAGAGCGTGGCCGAAGTAAGCGCGTAAACCTGTGCGACACAAGGACGATTCCTTTGCCATATTCCAAGGCCGTGGCCCGTGTGGGTTGCGGCCTTTTTTGTATCTGGGGGACAAAGTGGCTACACTACAATCCGTTTGAGCAATAGATATATAGGTAGTACCGTGGGGGCGGATGTAGATGGTCGAGTGGATTGTTAAGCGTGCGCAGGGCGACCGTGCGCGCGTGGGCACGTTGACGGGCGTTGTGTGTATTCTCGCCAATGTGGCACTATGTGCTGCGAAGGGCGCAATTGGCGTGGTTTCGGGATCGGTTTCGATCGTGGCGGATGCCATGAACAACCTGTCCGATGCCAGCTCGAATATCGTGAGCGTGCTGGGCTTTAAGCTGGCGAGCAAGCCGGCCGACCCCGAGCATCCTTACGGTCACGGTCGCTACGAGTATCTCTCGGGTCTGGTCGTGGCGGCGCTCGTGCTGCTGATCGGCCTTGAGCTTATCAAGTCCTCGGTTGAGCGCGTCATCCACCCCGAACCTGTCGAGTTCTCGCTTGCCCTGGTGACGGTTCTAGTGCTTTCGATGGTCGTAAAGCTCTGGATGGCGGCCCTCAACCAAAAGCTCGGTGACCGTATTGAGTCCGATACGCTGCATGCGACGGCTCAGGACTCAAAGAACGATGTCCTGGCCACGGGCGCTGTGCTGGCGTGCGCGATTGTTTCCCAGGTGACGCATGTCAATCTTGATGCTTGGGTCGGCCTTGCCGTTGGCGTCTATATTGGCTGGAGCGGCTTTGAGCTTATCCAAGATACGGTGAGCCCCCTTTTGGGCCAGGCACCCGATCCCAAGCTGGTCAAGCACATCCGAGACAAGATCATGAGCTACCCCGGCGTTTTGGGCGTTCACGATTTGATGGTTCACGACTACGGCCCGGGCAGGAAGTTTGCAAGTGCGCATGCCGAGATGGCGGCCGAGGCCAGCCCGCTGGAAAGTCACGACACGCTCGATAACATCGAGCAGTCGTTTAGGGACGAGGACGGCATGATCGTCACGCTTCACTACGATCCCATCGTGACCGATGACCCCAAGGTGGCGAGCATGCGCTTGCGCATTCACGCCATGGCTCAGGAGATCGATAACCGCCTCTCGATTCATGACCTACGCTGTGTGCCGGGTCCTACGCACACCAACGTGATCTTTGACTGCGTGCGTCCCTCGGATCTGCAGATGAGTGCCGAAGACTTAAAGCACGCGCTGGCACAACGGGTCGAATCGGAATATCCCAAGTCGATTGCCAAGATTACGATCGACGAAGACTACGTAGGCCATACCCACGAGTAAGGCCACGCCGATAAAGCAACTGATGCAGAAGGGGAGAGCATGAAGAAACTGTATCTACTCCGCCACGGTCAGACGGAGTTCAACGTCAAAAAGCTGGTCCAGGGTCGCTGCGATTCACCGCTCACCGACTTAGGCCGTCAGCAAGCCGGGATGGCGGCCGCATGGCTCAAAGCCCACGGCGTCGTCCCCGATAAAGTGGTCTCCTCCCCTTTGGGCCGAGCCATGGCCACGGCAAGCCTCGTCGCAACCGAGCTTCTCGGCGCAGACGCTGACGTTGAGCCCTGCGAAGGCATTATCGAGCGCTGCTACGGCACCTTCGAAGAGGGCCCGCACGACGCGCTACCCACCGACGTCTGGGATCCAGGCGAGGACTTAATCCCATTCGGAGGAGAAGGAAGCCAGGCGCTGCAAGAGCGCATGGTAGACACCCTCACCAATATCATGGACGCCGATGGTATCGAAACCCTTCTAGCAGTAAGCCACGGCAGCGCCAGCCGCCAATTCATCAAGGCTGCCGTCCCAGAGGACTTTGAGCTCCCAACAAAACTCCCCAACTGCGCCATCATGATCTTCGATTTTGACGAGGAAAAGCCGCAAGCAGAAGGCGAGCCAATGCAGTGTAAGTTCACCGCTTTCCGTCTTGCGCAGGACTGTAGAGCAGCAAACTTAATATATTTCGCCGCCCCTCTGCCAAGCCCAGGCGACTCCACGCACTTTACCTGCGTAAACAATGTGAGTGAAATATGAATCTCGATGGATACGCCCGCAGCCGTGTATACTAAACAGCTGTGTGTAACCAGGGGAGTATTCTGGCTGGACAAAATGCCTGCTTAATAGGGTTGTCAGGTAGTCTGGACGCAATACAAGGCTGGGGAGCACGTCGTGTAAGTAGTGGTCCTCTAGGGGCGTACGCTCGGTGGCGTACGCATTGTCCCAAGACCACGCGAGAGTTGGGATCATATCTTGATCAGCATGATTCTCGGCCGCAAGATTGGCATGACCCAGGTTTGGGACGAGGACGACAACGTCGTTCCCGTCACGGTCATCCAGGCTGGCCCCTGCGCTGTCTCGCAGGTTAAAACTCAGGCAACCGACGGCTATGACGCCGTCCAGATCGGTTTCGGCGACATCAAGGCCAAGAACGTGAACAAGCCCATGGCTGGTCACTTCGCCAAGGCTGGCGTCGAGCCTGTCCGCTTCCTTCGTGAGGTCCGCGTCGAGAACGGCGAGGAGCACAAGGTCGGCGAGGTCGTCACCGTCGCTGATTTCGCTGATGTCGAGAAGGTCGACGTCATCGGTACCTCCAAGGGTAAGGGCTTCCAGGGTCGCATCAAGCGCTGGGGTCAGCGCCGCGGTCCTATGACGCATGGTTCTCACTTCCAGCGTCACCCCGGTTCTATCGGTCAGTGCGCCTATCCTGCGCGCGTCCTCAAGGGCGTCAAGATGGCCGGTCACATGGGTAACGAGCGCGTTACCGTCAAGAACCTTTCCGTTGTCCGCATCGATGCCGAGCAGAACCTCATCTTGGTCAAGGGCGCTGTCCCGGGTGCCAAGAATGGTCTCGTCGCCATCCGTATGGCCTAAGGGCCCAGCCCATTTAGCCCAGCGTCATACCAAGGAGAACACTTAAATGGCAAAGTTTGAAGTAAAGAACAGCGAGGGCAAGAAGGTCGCCGAGGCCGAGCTCGCCGCTGAGGTGTACGGCATCGAGCCGAACATCCACGTTATGCACCACATCGTCAAGTGCCAGATGGCCTCTTGGCGTCAGGGCACCCAGTCCGCTAAGGGCCGCTCTGAGGTTTCCGGTGGCGGCAAGAAGCCTTGGCGTCAGAAGGGCACCGGCCGTGCCCGCCAGGGTTCCATCCGTGCTGCCCAGTGGCGTCACGGTGGCGTTGTCTTCGCCCCCAAGCCCCGTTCCTACGCTAAGCGTATGAACAACAAGGAGGTCAAGCTGGCTATGCGTTCTGCGCTGTCCGCCAAGCTGGCCGATGGCGAGCTCGTGCTCGTCGACGACTACGGCTTCGAGAAGCCTTCCACCAAGGCTGCCGTCGCCATGCTCAAGGCTCTCGGCCTTGAGGGCAAGCGTCTGACCATCATCGTTCGCGATGAGGACGTCAACGCCTACCTGTCGTTCCGCAACATTCCCAAGACGTTCATCATCACTGCCGACGAGGCCAACACCTACGATCTCGTCAACAACAACGCCGTGCTGATGCCCGCTGACATCGCCGCTCACTTCGGGGAGGTGCTTGCATAAATGACCGCCCACGAGATCATCATCCGTCCGATCGTGTCCGAGCGTTCCTTCTCCGGCATGGAGCTGAACAAGTACACGTTCGAGGTCGCCAAGGATGCTAACAAGTATCAGATCAAGGACGCTGTCGAGGAGATCTTCGGCGTCAAGGTCGTTCGCGTGAACACCCTGACGGTCAAGCCCAAGACCAAGCGCGTGCGCTATGTCGCCGGCAAGACCCGTTCTTGGAAGAAGGCCATCGTCACGCTGGCCGAGGGCGACACCATCGAGGTCTTTGGCAACCAGGCCTAAGACTCGCTGCTGTTGAGTGAGCTCATGCCTCCCAAAAAGGGGAGGCGAGAGCTCAAGGTTTTGGGCGTATTAAATGGACACGCCCGGAACCGTGTATACGTCCGGTGTCATCGCACCCGAGGCAGAACCTCGAATCCCTGTCTGCGATGGCTAACGGATTCCTATTGAAAGGGATTGTAATGGCTGTAAAGCACCTTAAGCCGACCTCCGCTGGTAGGCGTTGGCAGACGATCTCCGATTTCTCCGAGATCACCTGCACCAAGCCCGAGAAGTCTCTTCTCGAGCCCCTGCCCAAGAAGGCCGGTCGTAACAACAACGGCCGCATCACCACCCGCCACCAGGGCGGCGGCGTGAAGCGTCGTTACCGCGTGATCGACTTCAAGCGCAACAAGGACGGCGTGCCCGCCAAGGTTGCCACGATCGAGTACGATC
Organism: Collinsella sp.; assembly: GCA_018378775.1. Classification (GTDB taxonomy): domain Bacteria; phylum Actinomycetota; class Coriobacteriia; order Coriobacteriales; family Coriobacteriaceae; genus Collinsella. The sequence goes on from JAGZWV010000013.1 coordinate 4,935, forward strand.
CGAACCGTTCCGCTCGCATCGCTCTGCTGCACTACGCTGACGGTGAGAAGCGCTACATCCTGGCCCCCAAGGGCCTCGAGGTCGGTCAGACCATCATGTCCGGTTCTGACGCCGACATCAAGCCGGGCAACGCTCTGCCCCTCGCCGACATCCCCGTCGGTACGCTCATCCACGCCGTCGAGTTCCAGCCGGGCAAGGGCGCTGCTATCGCCCGTTCCGCCGGTAACTCCTGCCAGCTGATGGGCAAGGAGGGCAAGTACGCTATCGTCCGTATGCCTTCCTCCGAGATGCGCCGCATCCTCGTTACCTGCCGCGCCACCGTCGGTGAGGTCGGCAACGCCGATCACGCCAACATCGTCATCGGCAAGGCCGGCCGTAAGCGTCACATGAACGTGCGCCCGACCGTCCGCGGTACCGTAATGAACCCTGTCGACCACCCGCACGGCGGTGGCGAGGGCAAGAACCACACCTCTGGTCGTCCCTCCGTTACCCCCTGGGGTAAGCCGACGAAGGGCCTTCGTACGCGCAAGAAGAAGAAGGTCTCGAACCAGCACATCATTCGTCGCCGTAAGAAGTAATTTCGGATACCGAGTTTTAGGAGAAAGCACTTATGAGCAGAAGTCTCAAAAAGGGCCCGTTCGTGGAGACTCGCCTTCTCTCGCGTATCACCGCGATGAACGAGGCTGGCAAGAAGGACGTCGTGAAGACCTGGTCCCGCGCGTCCACCATCTTCCCCGAGATGGTTGGTCACACCATCGCCGTCCACGACGGCCGCAAGCATGTGCCCGTGTATGTTACCGAGTCCATGGTTGGTCACAAGCTCGGCGAGTTCGCGCCGACTCGTACGTTCCGTGGCCACAAGGCCAAATAGGGGGTTAACCGTAAATGGCAACTAAGTCTATTGAAACTGAGGCCACCGAGGTTCGCGCCGTCGCTAAGTACGTGCGTGTTTCCCCCAGCAAGGCCCGCCTGGTGGTCGATCTGATCCGCCGCAAGCCTGTCGCTCAGGCCTTCGACATCCTCCACTTCTGCGACCGCGCCGTCGCCGTGGATGTCGAGAAGGTTCTCCGTTCCGCCGTTGCGAACGCCGAGAACAACAACGGTCTGCGTGCCGACAACCTGGTTGTCGCCGCTGCCTATGTTGACGAGGGTCCGACGCTTAAGCGCATCCGTCCCCGCGCCAAGGGTTCCGCTTCTCGCATTCTGAAGCGTACTTCCCACATCACCGTCGTCGTTGCTCCTCGAAAGGAGGCGTAAAGCTGTATGGGTCAGAAAGTCTACCCCACCGGCTTCCGTCTTGGCATCACCGAGAACTGGCGCTCCCGCTGGTTCGCAGAGAAGGATTACGCTAAGACCCTCGGTAACGATCTCGAGATCCGCAAGTACCTCGAGAAGCGTCTTTCCCGCGCAGCTGTCTCCCGCGTCGAGATCGAGCGCGCTGGCGACAAGGTGAAGGTCATCATCCTCACCGCTCGCCCCGGCGTTGTCATCGGTAAGAAGGGTGCCGAGATCGATACCCTCCGCACCGAGCTCGAGAAGGTCGCTGGCGTCTCCAAGGGCCAGCTCTCCGTCGACGTTGTCGAGATCAAGCGCCCCGAGCTCGACGCCAACCTCGTTGCTCAGTCCATTGCCGAGCAGCTCGAGGGCCGCGTTGCTTTCCGTCGCGCTATGCGCAAGGCTGTCCAGTCCGCTCGCAAGGCCGGCGCTAAGGGCATTCGTATCCAGTGCTCCGGTCGTCTCGGCGGTGCCGAGATGGGCCGTCGTGAGTGGTACCGTGAGGGTCGCGTGCCTCTGCACACCCTCCGTGCCAAGATCGACTACGGCACGGCTGTCGCCAGCACCACCATGGGCGCTTGCGGCGTGAAGGTCTGGATCTACCTGGGCGAGAAGCTCCCGGGCCAGCCTGTTCCCAACCCTGCACTCGAGGGCTCTTCCCGTCCTCGTCGTCGTAACTCCGAGAGGAGGGGTCAGTAGTGCTTGCCCCTAAGCGTATTCTTCACCGCAAGGTGCAGCGTGGCTCCATGAAGGGCCAGGCCAAGGGTAATACCGAGCTGCATTTCGGCGAGTTTGGTATCCAGGCTCTCGAGGCCCATTGGATCACCAACCGTCAGATCGAGGCCGCTCGTATTGCCATGACCCGCTACATGAAGCGTGGCGGTCGTGTGTACATCACGATCTTCCCCGACAAGCCCATCACCAAGAAGCCTGCCGAGACTCGCATGGGTTCTGGTAAGGGTAACCCCGAGGAGTGGGTGGCCGTCGTCAAGCCCGGCCGCATCATGTTCGAGGTCAAGGGCGTGCCCGAGGAGGTCGCTCGCGAGGCTCTGCGTCTGGCGCAGCACAAGCTTCCCATCAAGACCAAGATTGTTGCTGCTAAGAACGCTGAGCAGCGCATCGAGAAGGAGATGGCTGAGGAGGCCGCTCTCGAGGCCAAGTGGGCTGCTGAGGACGCCGCCGCCGCCAAGGAGGAGAACTAATGAAGCCCGCAGAGATTCGTGAGCTCTCGGACGCTCAGCTCGTTGAGAAGCTGAAGGAAATGCGCGCCGAGCTCTTTAACCTTCGTTTCCAGATGGCCACCAGCCAGCTGGACAACACCGCTCGCGTCAACACCGTGAAGAAGGACATCGCTCGTGTCCTCACGGAGCAGCGCGCCCGCGAGATCGCAGCGGAGAAGTCCGCTGTCGCCGAGTAGGACCTAAGGAGAGAACATGACTGATTCGCGTAACTCGCGTAAGGTCCGTACGGGTGTCGTTACCTCCGTCTCCGGTGCCAAGACCATCGTTGTCACCATCACCGAGCGTAAGCGTCACCCCAAGTACGGCAAGATGATGACCAGCTCCAAAAAGCTGCACGCTCACGACGAGGAGTGCACGGCTGGCGTGGGCGACACCGTCCGCGTTATGGAGACCCGTCCTATGTCCAAGATGAAGCGTTGGCGCCTCATCGAGGTCGTCGAGCGCGCTAAATAAGCAGTCGCTCTTACGACTTGTACGTTTCCGAAGATGTGCGTATGCCTGGCTTGCATACCACGGGCCGCATAAAGGCTGCGCACCTCTCTTCGGTTTTTAGTTCGGAGGAACATCTACCATGATTCAGATGCAAACCATGCTGAACGTCGCCGACAACTCCGGCGCTCGCAAGATTCGCTGCATCAAGGTGCTTGGCGGTTCCAAGCGTCGTTATGCAGGCATCGGCGATGTGTTCATCGGTGCTGTCCAGGAGGCTACCCCTGGCGCCAACGTCAAGAAGAAGGACGTTGTCCGTTGCGTCGTCGTTCGCACCGTTAAGGAGATCCGCCGCAAGGATGGCTCCTACATTCGCTTTGATGAGAACGCCTGCGTTGTCATCAACAACGATGGTTCGCCCGTCGGCACCCGTATCTTCGGGCCTGTCGCTCGCGAGCTTCGTGACAAGAAGTACATGAAGATCGTCTCGCTCGCTCCCGAGACCCTGTAGTTAGGGGAGATATATGTATATCAAGAAGGGCGATAAGGTCCAGGTTCTCTCTGGTAAGGATCGCGGCAAGCAGGGCGTTGTCCTGCGTGCTCTTCCCGCCGAGAACAAGGTCGTTGTCGAGGGCGTTTCGGTCGTCAAGAAGGCCGTCAAGCCCAACGCTGCCAACCAGCAGGGCGGCATCGTTTCGCAGGAGGCTCCCATCGACGCCTCCAACGTCAATCTCGTTTGCCCCGAGTGCGGTAAGGTTACCCGCGTCGGTCACGAGAAGGACGGCAAGAACAAGCTGCGCGTCTGCAAGAAGTGCGGCCACAAGTTCTAAGCTGCCCGCAACATCAAGTTGCTAGCAAAGGCCCGGATGCCCCTCGGCATCCGGGCCTTTTTCTATCCCTACTCATTGGGGACAGACTTAAATGAGTACCCTAACTGGGTAAGCATAAATGAGCGGGTTGTGCTGTATAAATTGCTTGTGAGCGCGTTTATGCGCGTTAGATTGCGTTTAATTACGCACCTATGCGTATATATGCGCCGTTTACGGGGCAATAATGACCGTTTAGCGGTGAGATACGCAAAAACGCGCACAGACGCGCGTGTTTGTGCGAATATATAGCTGTCAGAAATGCAAGACGTTCTATGACACAGGAGACACATAATGGCAGATTCCAAGCAGGCTCCACTCGACGCCGCGGCAGCCGCCAAAGCAGCATTTGCTTCGGTCCAGGACAAGCCGTTCCCTAACGACATCTTTACGGCTCCCGAGCTCCGTTGGGCTGTGATCGGTTGCGGCGTTATTGCCAACCAAATGGCCCAGTCCCTCGCGCTGGCCGGCCGCAAGCTTGCGGGCGTCGCCAACCGCACGCTGTCCAAGGCCCAGGCTTTTGCCGACCAGTACGGCGTCGAGAAGGTCTATGACACGGTTGAGGATCTCTACGCCGATCCTGACATCGACGCCGTCTACATTACCACCCCGCACAACACCCATATCACCTATCTGCGCGCCGCCCTGGCGGCCGGCAAGCACGTTCTCTGCGAGAAGGCCATCACGCTCAACTCCGCCGAGCTCGATGAGGCCCGCGCCATTGCCGCCGAACACAACGTGGTCCTTATGGACGCTACCACGGTGCTCCACATGCCCTTGTATCAAGAGCTGCGCCGCCGCATGGATGCCGGCGAGTTTGGCCGCATGAACCTCGCTCAGCTCAACTTTGGCAGCTACAAGGAGTACGGCGATCTGACCAATCGTTTCTACAACCGTAGCCTTGCCGGCGGCGCCATGCTCGACATTGGCGTGTATGCGCTCTCCGTCATGCGCCTGTTTATGGCCAGCCAACCCGCCGAGGTCGTCTCGCTGGGCAATACCTGCGAGACTGGCGTTGACGTTGCGGGTGGCATTGTCTGCCGTAATGCTGAGCAGCAGCTGGGCGTCGTGAGCCTTACGCTCCACTCCAAACAGCCCAAGCGCTCGGTCATCAGTTTCGATAAGTGCTATATCGAGGTCAACGAGTATCCGCGCGCCGACCATGCGACCATCGTGTGGACTGCGGACGGTCACCGTGAGGAGGTCCACGCTGGCACCGAAGCCTACGCACTGTGCTACGAGATGGCCGACCTGGAGAAGGCCGTTGCTGGCGATGATTCGAAGCGCGAGCTTCTAGGCTATGCTTCTGATGTTATGGAGCTGATGACCATGCTCCGCGCCGATTGGGGAGTCGTGTACCCCGAGGAGGAGTAAGCGATGCTTGCGGAAGATAGGCTCAACGCGATCGTGTCGATGGTGCAGCAGGCCGGCTCGGTTACCGTGCCGGAGCTTGCTGAGGCCCTGGGCGTGACGGCGTCTACCATTCGGCGCGACCTGCAGACGCTCGACCGCGCACACCGTATCGCCAAGGTACACGGAGGCGCGACGAGTCTGGAGCGCGCGCATGTGACGCGCGACCTGACGATCGGCGAGCGCAGTGATCTCCATAACGACGACAAGGAGCGTATCTGCGCCCGCGCCGCGGCGCTCGTGGAGCCCGAGAGCTTTGTGTACATCGATTCGGGTTCGACAACGCTCAGACTCATCGAGCATCTTCCGCATCTCGAATCGGTCACCTATGTGACTGATTCCGTGCTCCATGCTCAGCATCTCGCTGTGCGCGGCATGCGCACCGTGGTGCTGGGCGGCGAGCATAAACCCGAGACCGAGGCGCTCGTTGGCCCCGATGCTCTAGCAACCCTAGACCGCTACAACTTTAACTGCGGCTTTTGGGGTTCTAACGGCATTGCCGCCGAGCAGGGCTTTACGACGCCCGATATCGAGGAAGCGCAGGTCAAGCGTATCTCGATGCGCCATACAGCCAAACGCTTTGTAATCTCGGACGCCAGTAAGTTTGGCATGGTGGCTCCCGTAAAATTCGCGGACTTCCGTGACGCAACGGTTATCACCGCGGGCGAGGTGCCCGCCAAGTACCAGTCGATGGACAACGTCATCACGGTCTAGCGACAGGGCAAGGTCAAAACCATTTAGGTTCCTCAATAGAAAAGCGGCAACACCCTCGATGGGCGATGCCGCTTTTGTTGTCTGCCGTTTTGTCTAAATCTGTAACAACTAGACCGTTAAAAGTGGGCTAGGTGTTACAGATTGAGATACTTCCGAACCTTGCCGTCCCTTTGTCTCGATCTGTAACAGATAGACCAGAAAATGGGTTCTAACTGTTACAGATCGAGACGTTTTGGGGCCGCGGCCGAGCCATTGCGGCAAAACCACCACAAAGGTGCCTGTCCCCATTGTGGTGGTTTAGGGCTCCCAGGGGCAGGGGGCTTCGATGTGGATGTGCTCACCGGTTACGGGATGCGTAAAGGACACACTGTGGGCGTGGAGCATCAGGCCGCAGGGGCGCGGCGTGCCGTACAGGTCGTCGCCCACCAGCGGATGGCGCTCGCTGGCCAGATGGACGCGAATCTGATGCTTGCGGCCGGTGAGCAGCTCGACATCGATATACGAACGCGTGGGCAGGCCTCGGCGGCTCTTAAGGCGCTTGAGCACCTTTACGCGCGTCTGAGACGGCTTGCCGCTGGCACCGACGCGCATCTTGCGACTGTCGTGGCGGTCGCGGGCGATGGGCTTGTCGATGAGCTTTTCGTTCCAGTCGATTTTGCCCTCGGCAAGCGCCAGATAGTGCTTTTCGAAGGCGTGATCGATGACCATCTGATCAAAAGCAGGCTGCGTCTGTTTGTCGAGCGAAAACAGCACCACGCCGGTGGTGTTGCGGTCCAGGCGGTTGAGCGGCTGCATGTCAGTCGCGGCAAAACCGTCGCCCATGGCCAGCAGCAGGTCGCTGGCGTAGTCGGTAAGTGTACGCTCGCCGGTGCCGTCACCGTGGACGATCATGCCGGCGGGCTTATCGATGGCCATAAGCCAGGCGTCGCAGTAGAGGACTTGAGGTTCTTCGTTCACGTGTAAGCCTTTCGGTTAGCTAATTCCCACAAACATGCAGCCCGAGGTCGCCCCGCGCAGGCGGGCGGCGGGCTTGCGGCCGGCTTGAGCTGACTCAATGGCGCGGTGGACGCGAGCGACGGCACGGCCAATCTCATCGGCCTCGAGCAAGGTTCCGTCGACCATAAGACGGCGCACGCCGGCATCGAGCAGTTGTGGAACCTGTGGCGTGAGGTCGATAGGGTAGGCATCGTACAGGCGCGAACGGCCGTGGATGTCGGTACGCACCGGCATGACCTTGCCGTCGATATTCTTGAGCGACAGCTTGCGGGCGCGCAGACGGCAGCTGGCACAATCGTGGATGCAACCGTTGGCCACCTGCAGGATGCAGTGCTCGCTCGTCATAACGCGCGGGCGGCCGAAAACGGTGATGCCCAGGGCTGCGGGCGCGGAGGTGCCAAGCGAGACGATCTCGTCGAGCGTGATCTCGGGCGTGAGCCAAAACGCCCCGGCCCCGCGCTCGGCGAGTGCCTCCATGCAAGGCGTGTTGTGCACGGGCAGGCAGGATCGAATTTCGGCCGTGGCACCAACTTGGGCGGCCAGGGCGAGCTCAGAGATGTTGCCAATAGCGACCGTGGCACCGGCAACAATCCACGGGTCGACGCGTACGTGGTCAGCGGCGCGGCAGACCTCGTCGAGTACGGGTACGATGCCCTGCTCAAACGCATCGGCGGGGGAGAGCTCGGCCGCATCGAGCGCGTCGGTAGTCATGTAGACGCGCGTTGCACCCTCGGCACGAGCTGCCTCGGCGGCCTCGAGTGAGGTGACGGTGGCGCAGATCTGCGGCTCATCGCGGTAGTGCTCGGGCGCGGGGCGGGAATCACTGGTGACAATCGCCGGCAGCTCGAGTGTGCGGGCGCGCTCGTCATACGGCGCCAGAATGGCCTCCTCGAGCGCCTTGCAAGCGGCGGCGCGCACTTTATGTACGGCGGAGAAACCCATGCCGCAGCCCTCATCGAGGGCCACGTCAAAGCTCGCGGCCTCAAAGGGAGAGGAGCCCATGCGGCCTACATGCTCAACCAGATCGGACGCCTCGACGGCGCGGGTCTTGGCACCCTCGACGGTAAAGCCCGTGGCTGTAGCCGTAAGCGAAGGGTCGTCGCAGCAGGTGAGCGTCACGGTAAACGGCTCGCCCAAACGCGCCGCAACGGTTACATCAACGGCGCGGCGGCGCAGCACATCGCGCTTGAGCGCGGCGCCGGCGGCGTCGATGGCACGCTGGCTGCGAATCACGCGGACGCGGCAGCCCTCGGGCATACTGCGGGGCACGCGGCACTCAATGATATCGCCGGCTGCGGCATCATCGGCGGCAATGGTGGTCAGGAATTGGTCGAACTCATCGTCGTGGCGAAGCTCCAGCAGGTCTCCCTTGCCCACGGGCTCAAACAGCTCAATGCGGGCGATGGCGGCACGGCGACGGCGGTCGTCGGGCTTGAGGCCGCGCACATCGCGGTTGGCCGGGCGGCTGCCCAGCACCGTGCCCACGATCTGGCCGCGGTTGTTGGAGCGCTCGTAACTCATCATCTCGTCGCCCGAGGTGCCGTCCTGATAGGCGTGCGTAAAGTCACGGTTGAAGCAGCGCTTGAGTTGGCGCTGGCGAGCAGCGTCCTCGTCCTTATCCACGGCGACCCCGGCCAGCATGTCATCAATCTGATGACGATACACATCAACGATGGAGTACACGTAATCGGGCGCCTTCATGCGGCCCTCGAGCTTGAGAGACGCGGCGCCGGCATCATACAGACGGCGAACAAGCTGTGAGGTGTTGGTGTCACGCGGGCATAGAGCGCGCTCGCGACCGGCAGGGGAGAGCGTGCGGCCGTTCTCGTCGATCAGCTCGTAAGGCAGGCGACAGGGCTGAGCGCACATGCCGCGGTTGGCCGAGCGGCCCGCCATGGCAAAGCTCGAGAGCAGGCACAGGCCCGAGTAGCAAAAGCAGATGGCACCGTGGCTAAAGACTTCAAGGTCCACATCGGGCGCGGCATCGTGAATGGCGGCAATCTCGTCGATGGAAAGCTCGCGCGAGAGGGTTACGCGGTCGGCGCCCTGCTCGCGGCACCAGATAGCCCCGCGGTCGTCATGGATGTTCGCCTGGGTCGAGATATGTGTCTCGATGCCGGGCATCGTGCGCTTGACCTCAAAGAACAGGCCCCAGTCTTGGATGATGAAGGCGTCGGCGCCCAGCGTGGAGCAACGATGGATGAGTTGCAGCGCATCGCCCATCTCGGACTGCTTGATGACGATGTTGACCGTGACGTAGACGCGCGACCCGGCCAGGTGTGCAGCACGGCAGGCTTGCTCAAAGGCCTCGTCGGTAAAGTTGGTGGCCTTGCGGCGGGCGTTGAAGCTGCCCATGCCGCAGTAGATGGCGTCTGCCCCGGCGGCGAGTGCGGCGGCAAAGGGCTCGGGCCCTCCGGCGGGGGCCAAGAGCTCGGGTCTGCGGTTGGTGGTTCGACTGGCGGTTGCGGTCATATCCTGCCTTTCAAAATGCTCAGATATTCAAAAGTATAGTGGTGCTGTTGCGGCGGACGAGCCCTGTGGCCCAAGCAGGATAAAGTTTTCAGCAGCCCTTGCAGCAAAAATGATCCGTTTCCCTCCGTCCCCTATGGATCACCTGATCCGATGGGGACGGAGGGAAACGGATCCTTTTGAGCCTCACCGTCCGGTCGTGCCGTTCAGCGGTCGATAGGCGCCGTTGGGCGATAAAATATTCTCGCAACGTGATAATAATCTTGCATCGCGCGGAAACCTTGAGTACTATCCCAAATCAAGCGCGGTGTTCAGACCGAACTGTGCCTCCCGGTGTGAACACCGCGCTCACGCTCTCTCAATTGATCGTAAGGAGATAAACATGAGCAAGACCGTCGTGTCTTCCGATAACGCACCTGCAGCCATCGGCCCGTATTCCCCCGGCATCCAGACCGGCAACATGGTGTTCCTGTCCGGCCAGCTGGGCATCGACCCCGCAACCGGCAAGATGCCCGAGGGCGTCGAGGCCCAGGCTAAGCAGTCCCTTGCTAACGTCGAGGCCCTGCTGACCGCTGCCGGCGCCACCTTTGCCGATGTCGTCAAGACCACGGTCTACCTGGCCGACATCGCCGACTTCGCTGCCGTGAACGAGATCTACGCCTCCAAGTTCGAGGCTCCGTTCCCCGCGCGCAGCGCTTTCCAGGTTGCCGCCCTTCCGGCCGGCGGTCTGGTCGAGATCGAGGTCGTCGCCGCTCTCTAAGGTGTTGACAACAACTAAACATGACATGCAAAAAGACCCTGCAGTGCGTGTGAACTGCAGGGTTCTTTTGTCACGTGACGGATCGCTTGCGGAGCCACCAAGGGCAGTCTTTTTACTTGTTAGCCTTCCTTGCGGACTTTTTGCAGGTAGCGGTAGACGCTGGGCTCCGAGATGCCCAGCGCGGTGGCGGCGCAGGCCACGGCACCCTTGAGCATGAACACCCCGTTGCCGTTGAGGTGGCGAATGACGTCCACGCGGTCGCTTTGACCAAGCGATGCTACATCCAGCCCGCGCGCGCTCAGCAGCTCGGCAATACTGCGGTCGATGAGCTCCTGCGTGGACTCCGAAAGGCTTTCGACCTCGATAGACGCGGGCTCCGTGCGCGTCGGCGCCGCGTCGAAGCATGCCATGAGCTGCTGCGCCATGGCGTTGATGGAGCGCACGGTCGAGAGGTCGGTGTTGACGCAGAGCATACCGACGATCTCGTCACCCTCGCGGATAAAGTACGTCGCCGACTCCAGCGTCTTGCCACCGGCGCCGCGCCCTTCATAGCCCGTAATAAACGGCAGATCGCGATACTTGGCGTCGTGCATGATCTTGAGCGCCAGATCGGTGGCGGGACCGCCGACCTTGCGGCCGCTCACGATGCCGTTGCGAATATCGACGATGGCGTGGTCGGGATCCGAGAAATCGTGCAGCACGATTTCGCTGTTCTTACCGAGTATCTGCTCCAGGAAATCGACCATCGGCAAAAAGCGACGTACGGTCTCGTTCACGGGCAACTCCTTGGGGTGAAATCGGAAATGTTCATAACAATTTTTTCTCATGGTAACACGCCATTCCTCATCTCGCATATTCGCAGGTACATTGCGTAATACAGACGAACGGTAGGAATTTGGCGGTAAAAGGTTGACCAAAAGAAAAGTAAGATGTTATTTTGACCAGACACTTTCCTGACCTGCGGAAATGCGTTATCTCAGCTGAGGAATAGTCTGATAACAAAAAATTATTATTGAGAATGAGAATCATCTTTAATACGATATGCAACGAAGGCACAACCTCAACCCCGCACTGCGTCACAATAGAGCGTTAGATGCGAAAACAACTATTTCGAGGATTGGTGGTCAAATGACCCAGGAGACGGTTACGAACGGCACTGAAGCCCTGTTCACTCGCGAAGGCATGCCTCCCGTTAAGGAAATGATCCCGTGTGCCCTTCAGCACGTACTGGCATCGTTTGCCGGTATCATTACCCCGGCGGTCATCATGGCCGGCGTCTACGGCTTTAATAGCCAGCAGAGCACCGACATCATTCAGGTTGCGCTCATTCTTTCGGCAATCGACACGGCCCTTCAGGCCTTCGCTCCCTTCCGTCGCATTGGCGGCGGCCTGCCCATCGTCATGGGCGTTTCGTTCGCGTTCCTGCCGGCCCTTCAGGCCATGGGTGCCTCGGGCTTTAGCTTTGGCGCGCTGCTGGGCGGCGAGATTGTCGGCGGTGCCGTCGCGGTCCTCTTTGGTCTGGCCTACAGCAAGATCAAGTGGCTGTTCCCGCCCGTCGTGACCGGTACGGTCATCTTCTCCATTGGCGTCTCTCTCTATCCCACGGCCGTCAAGTACATGGCCGGCGGTATGGGTACGCCGCTGTGGGGCACCCCGCAGGCCTGGTGCGTTGCTCTTATCACCTTCGCCGTGGTCTTTGCGCTCGCCAACTTTGGCAAGGGCACGCTCAAGCTGGGATCTGTGTTCTTTGGCATGATCGTTGGCATGATCGTCTCCATCCCCTTTGGCATGATCGACTTCTCCAGCGTCGCCACCGCTCAGGTCTTCGCCCTTCCCAAGCTCATGCCCTACGCGCTCGAGTTTGATCCCGAGGTCTGCATTACCCTCGCCGTCGTGTTCCCCATGGTTGCCATTCAGGTTATCGGCGACGTCTCCGCTGCCTGCCTGGGCTCCATCGACCGTATGCCCACCGAGCGCGAGCTCTCCGGTGCTATCGTGTCCCAGGGCCTCACCTCTATGGTCGGCGGCCTGCTGGGCGGTCTTCCCACCAGCGCCCTTGGCCAGAACGTGGGCATCATCTGCTCCAACAAGGTCGTCAACAAGTGGGTCTTTGTGATCATCGCGGCCGTCTTTGCCATCGCCGGTCTGTTCCCGCAGCTCTCTGCCGTGCTCTCCGCCATCCCGCAGCCTGTCATCGGCGGCGCGACCGTCGGCGTCTTTGGCACCATCACCATGAACGGTGTGCGCATGTTCACCCGCGAGGGTCTCACGCAGCGCACCACCACCATCGTCGGCACCTCTGTTGTCTTTGGCCTGGGTATCTGGATGGCCAGCGGCTGCCTTGCCGGCGAGGGCATGCCCACCTGGGTGTCCACCGTCATCGGCTCCAACGCCGTGACCCCCACCGCCATCATGGCCATTGTCCTTAACCTGATCCTTCCGCAGACGCCGGTCGTGGCTCAGCACATCGATGCCGCCAAGGATGCCGCTGTGGATCTGGTCCTGCCCGAGAGCAAGAAGTAACCAATTCGGTGCTATTCGCCGGCGGACGCATCGCCTCGTCCGCCGGCGCCATGCGGCGCCAAGCCGCACTTCAAAGGGCTTGTCCCTTTGGTGAAGCGTTGACGGGAGAGGGCCCGTTTCCGGTGTAGGCCGGCGCTTCGCACTTCCGCCATGTCAGAGGTGTCAAACCCCGCCCCTGATGTTGAAGGGAGCATTTATGCTTCTGGTCGCTAACGGTTCCGTCTTTACCCGCAACGCTCAGACTCCGTTTATTCCCAACGGTGCGGTCGCCATTGACGGAGATACGATCGTCGAAGTGGGCCCCGAGCGCGAGCTCAAGGCCAAGTACCCGGATGCCGAGTACGTCGACGCCCAGGGCAACCTCATCATGCCCGGACTTATCAACTGCCACACCCACATCTACTCGGGTCTGGCCCGCGGCCTTGCCATTAAGGGCTGCAACCCCACCAACTTCCTGGAGAATCTTGAGCAGCAGTGGTGGAAGATTGACGACAACCTGACGCTCGACGGCACCAAGGCCAGCGCCTATGCCACGATTCTGGATTCCATCCGCGACGGCGTCACCACGATCTTCGATCACCACGCGAGCTTCTGCGAGATTCCGGGCAGCCTCTTTACCATTAAGGACGCCGCTCAGGAGCTGGGCATGCGTTCGTGCCTGTGCTACGAGGTTTCCGACCGCCGTGGCCAGGAAAAGTGCGATCAGGCTATTGCCGAGAACGCCGAGTTTGCCCAGTGGGCCGCCAAGGAGCGTCGCGATAACGACAACCACATGATCGCCGCAATGTTTGGCGGTCACGCCACCTTTACGCTGTCGGATGAGACCATGGATAAGATGGCCGAGGCCAACAACGGCCTGACCGGCTTCCACATCCACGTGTGCGAGGGCATGAACGATGTGTGGGATTCCCGCCTCAACCGCGGCGGCATCAGCCCCGTCGAGCGCCTGCTGCAACACAACCTGCTCGGCCCCGACACCATGCTGGGCCACTGCATCCACGTGACGCCCGCCGAGATGGATATCGTCAAGGAGTCCGGCACCTGGCTGGTTAACAACCCCGAATCCAATATGGGCAATGCCGTGGGCTGCGCCCCCGTGCTCGAATTCTTCCGCCGCGGCATCCCCGTGTGCATGGGCACCGACGCCTACACCCACGATATGCTCGAGAGCCTTAAGGTCTTCTTGATCATTCAGCGCCACAACGCCGCCATGCCCAACGTGGGCTGGTGTGAGGCCATGACCATGCTGTTCGAGAACAACGCCAAGATGGCCAGCAAGTACTTCGATCGCAAGCTCGGTGTGCTCGAGCCCGGCGCTGCCGCCGACGTCATCGTCATGGACTACAAGCCCTTTACGCCGCTGAGCGAGGAGAACATCGACGGTCACATGCTCTTTGGCATGATGGGCAAAAACTGCCGCACCACCATCATCAACGGCCGCGTCCTGTACAAGGATCGCGAGTTCGTTGGCATCGATGAGGAAAAGATTAACGCGTGGACCATGGCTGAGTCCAAGAAGCTCTGGAGCACGCTCAACGATCGCGCCTACTAATTACAAGTAGATTCACGCGCGCCGGATGTTTCGCCGCATCCGACGCGCGTATAGGCGATCTCCGCGGGGTCGCCGGCGCTGTGCTAGCGCTACACCGTATTTGCGCCCGCCGCGCGGTCTCGCCGGGCGTTACAGAGAGGAGCTCACTATGAGCGACATCATGAGGCCGATCCCGTTTTCGCAGCTGATGAACTGGATCATCGAGGAGCACAAGACTCGGGGCGCCGTCTTTGGCGTGCGCAAGATGGTCACGACCAACCAGGAGGGCGCGCTTCCCATTTTTGACGAGCGCATCGAGACCCCGTTTGGCCCGGCCGCCGGCCCCAACACGCAGCTTGCCCAGAACATCGTGGCATCCTATGTGGCCGGTTCCCGCTTCTTTGAGCTCAAGACCGTTCAGCTTATGGACGGCGAGGAGCTCTCCAAGTGTGTGAACAAGCCCTGCATCGTGGCGCAGGACGAGTGCTACAACTGCGAGTGGTCGACCGAGCTCGAGGTTCCGCAGGCCTTTGCCGAGTACGTGAAGGCATGGTTCGCCTGCCACCTGATCGCTCGCGAGTACGGCCTGGGCAGCCCGGACGGCTTTGTCTTCAACATGTCCGTGGGTTATGATCTGGAGGGCATCAAGAGCCCCAAGGTCGACGCCTACATTGAGGGCATGAAGGACGCCAGCGGCTCTGACGTCTGGAACGAGTGCCGCACATGGGCGCTTGCCAATCTGGACAAGTTTGAGCATGTCGACGCCGCGTTTGTCGAGTCCATCCCGGCACGCGTCTCCAACTCCATCACCGAGTCCACGCTGCATGGCTGCCCGCCGGCCGAGATCGAGCGCATCGCGACCTATCTGATCACCGAGAAGGGCCTCAACACCTACATCAAGTGCAACCCTACGCTGTTGGGCTATGAGTTTGCCCGCCAGCGCCTCAACGAGCTGGGCTTTGACTACATCGTCTTCGATGACACGCACTTCCGTGAGGACCTGCAGTGGGTCGACGCCGTGCCCATGTTCGAGCGCCTGATTGCCCTGTGCGCCGAGCGCGGTCTTGAGTTTGGCGTCAAGCTCACCAACACCTTCCCCGTCGATGTGACGAGGAACGAGCTGCCCTCTACCGAGATGTACATGTCCGGCCGTTCGCTGTTCTCGCTGACCATTGAGGCCGCCCGCCGCATTACCGAGCAGTTCGATGGCAAGCTGCGCATCAGCTACTCCGGCGGCGCCACGGTCTACAACATCCGCGCCCTGTATGACGCCGGCATTTGGCCCGTCACCCTGGCGACCGACGTGCTCAAGCCCGGTGGCTACGAGCGCTTTAGCCAAATGGCTGGCGAGTTTACCGACCTGGATGGCAAGCCGTTTGAGGGCGTCTCTCTCGAGGCCGTGACTGCGATCCAGGCCGACTCGCTCACCAACCCGCTCTACAAGAAGCCGTTGCGTCCGCTGCCCGACCGTAAGGTCGCCGGCAAGAGCCCGCTTTCCGACTGCTTTACCACGCCGTGCCGTACGAGCTGTCCCATCCAGCAGGACATTCCCGCCTACCTGGCGGCTGTTGACGAGGGCCGCTACGAGGACGCACTCAACATCATCATCGAGCGCAACGCCCTGCCGTTCATTACCGGCACCATCTGCCCGCATCCTTGCGGTCGTGCCTGCGAGCGTGCATTTTACGAGCCCGAGGGCGCCCAGATTCGCGCCAGCAAGCTCAAGGCCGCCCGCGAGGCCATGACCGCCGTGCTGCCCAAGCTGCGCGCCCAGGCCATCGCAAACGACGGCGAGCGCAACGTTGCCGTTATCGGCGGCGGCCCGGCCGGCCTGGCGACCGCGTTCTTCCTGACGCGTGCCGGCGTGCCCGTCACTATCTTCGAGGCCCGCGATTCGCTCGGTGGCGTGGTCCGTCACGTGATTCCCGAGTTCCGCATCGCGAGCGACGATATCTCCCACGATGCCGAGCTCTGCCTGGCCTTTGGCGCCAAGGTGCAGCTCAACGCTCGCGTTGATTCCATTGACGAGCTCAAGGCCCAGGGCTTTACCGACGTGGTCGTGGCCACCGGTGCCTGGATGCCCGGCTCTGCGGGCCTAGGCGAGGGTGCCGAGCTCGACGTGCTGGAGTTCCTCGAGGCCGCCAAGAAGGGCGAGAAACTCGAGCTGGGCGAGGACGTCGTGGTCATTGGCGCCGGTAACACCGCCATGGACGCGGCCCGCGTGGCCAAGCGTCTGGCTGGCGTGAAGAACGTGCGCCTGGTGTATCGCCGCACCAAGAAGCAGATGCCCGCTGACGAGGAAGAGCTCGATCTTGCTCTTACCGACGGCGTTGAGTTCTGCGAGTTGCTGGCGCCCAAGGCGTTCAACGGCGCCGTGCTGACCTGCGATGTTATGGAGCTTGGCGAGCCGGATGCAAGCGGCCGTCGCAGCCCCGTCGCCACGGGCGAGACCGTCGAGCTTCCCGCCACCACGGTGATCTGCGCCGTGGGCGAGGGCATCGACGCCAGCCTGTACGACGCCGCGGGCGTCGAGCGCGACCGTCGCGGCCGCCTCGCCGCCACCTCCACCGGCGTCGAGGGCGTCTGGGCTGCAGGTGACTGCCGTCGCGGTCCGGCCACCGTGGTCGAGGCTATCGCCGATGCCGCCGAGGTCGCCCGTGCCATTGCCGGTGTCGACTTTAACAAGTACGCCGACCAGAATGCCCAGGCCGGCCGCGAGGACACCTGCTACGAGCGCAAGGGGTCGCTGTGCCGCGACAAGCGCAACTGCACCAAGACTCGCTGCCTGGGCTGCGGCTCGGTGTGCGAGGTCTGCTGCGACGTGTGCCCCAACCGCGCCAACGTGGCAATTAAAGTGCCGGGCCTGGCCAAGCATCAGGTCGTCCATGTCGACGGCATGTGCAACGAGTGCGGCAACTGCGCCGTGTTCTGCCCCTACCAGGAGGGTCGTCCCTACAAGGACAAGCTCACCCTGTTCTGGAGCGAGGAGGACATGGAGAACTCCGAGAACGAGGGCTTCCTGGCCGTGGACGAGGACCACTTTAAGGTTCGCGTCGCCGGCACGGTCCGCACCGTCTCGGTCGATGCCGTCAACACCGGTCTTCCCGAGGCCGTCCGCCTGACCATCAGGGCTGTGCGCGACAACTATTCGTACCTTCTTAAGAAATAGGCGAGTCTCTTATGGCCAAATCCATTCAACATAACGTGGCCTACGTTGCCTGCGGAAGCGGTTGCGCCTCCGCAGGCGGCGACGCCCACTGCAGCGAAGGCTGCATTGGCTGTGGCGCCTGCGTCACGGCCTGCCCCCACGGCGCCATTGCGCTGGTCGATGGCATCGCCCGCGTGGACCGCTCAAAGTGCACGGGCTGTGGCCTGTGCGGCATGGCGTGCCCGCAGCGCGTGATTGCCTTCGTTCCCGGCTACCAGAACATCCTAGTGCGCTGCAACAACACCGATAAGGGCGCCATTGCTCGCAAGATCTGCGACACGAGCTGCATCGGTTGCGGCATGTGCGCTAAAAAGTGCCCTGCCGGCGCTATCCGCATCGAGGACAACTGCGCCCATATCGACGGCGCGGACTGCCTGTCGTGCGGCATGTGCGCCGTCGTCTGCCCGCATGGCGCCATCCACGACCGCACCGGCATCGCCGCCGGCGTGTAGAAGGGAATCACCATGGCACAGGAATTCACTTTTACCGTTAACGGCGTCGAGCGCACGACGACCCAAAACAAACCGCTGCTGCGCTACCTGCGCGACGACCTGCACATTCACTCCGCCAAGGACGGCTGCTCCGAGGGCGCCTGCGGTACCTGCACCATCCATGTGGACGGTGCGGCTGTCAAGGCGTGCGTGCTGACCACCGCTCTTGCTGCCGGTCGCAACATCGTGACCGTCGAGGGCCTGCCCGAGGACGTGCGCGAGGCCTTTGTGTACGCCTTTGGCGCCGTGGGCGCCGTGCAGTGCGGTTTTTGCATTCCCGGCATGGTCATGGCGGGCGCAGCGCTCATCGCCGAGGACCCCGAGCCCACCGAGGAGCAGATTAAGTACGCCATTCGCGGTAACGTCTGCCGCTGCACCGGCTACAAAAAGATTATCGAGGGCATCTCGCTGGCCGCTGCGGTGCTCCGCGGCGAAAAGCAGATCGATGAGGACCTGGAGCGCGGCGATGACTACGGCGTGGGCAAGCGCGCCTTCCGTGTCGACGTGCGCAAGAAGGTGCTCGGTGAGGGCAAGTATCCCGACGACATCGACGAGCTCGATCAGCCGGGCCTGACCTACGCCAGCGCCGTGCGCTCCAAGTATCCGCGCGCCCGCGTGCTCTCCATCGACACCTCCAAGGCCGAGGCCCTGCCCGGTGTGGTGGGCATCCTGCGCGCCGAGGACGTGCCGGTCAACCAGGTCGGCCACCTTATCCAGGACTGGGACGTCATGATCGCTCAGGGCGATATCACCCGTTGCGTGGGCGATGCCATCGTGCTGGTGGTTGCCGAGGACGAGGCGACGCTCGAGAAGGCCAAGAAGCTCGTAAAGATCGATTACGAGCCGCTGGAGCCCGTGCGCAACATTGTCGAGGCCAGGGCCGCCGACGCCCCGCGCCTGCATGACAGCTTCTTTGCCTTTGGCAACACGGTGGAGCTCAAGGACAACGTGTGCCAGAGCCGTCACGTGACGCGCGGCGACGCCGCCAAGGCGCTAGCGGAGAGCGCGTTCACCGTGACTCAGCGCTTTACCACGCCCTTTACCGAGCATGCCTTCTTGGAGCCCGAGTGCGCCGTGGCATTTCCGTTCAAGAACGGCGTCAAGGTGCAGTCGACCGACCAGGGCGCCTACGATACGCGCAAAGAGTGCGCCCACATGTTTGGCTGGGATAGCGAACCCGAGCGCGTGGTCGTCGAGACCATGCTCGTGGGCGGCGGCTTCGGCGGCAAGGAGGACGTGTCCATCCAGCATCTGGCCGCGCTCGCCGCATATAAGTTCCAGCGTCCTGTGAAGTGCAAGCTCACGCGTGCCGAGTCGCTCGCGTTCCATCCCAAGCGTCATGCCATGGACGGCACCTTTACGCTGGGCTGCGACGCCGAGGGCAACTTTACCGGCCTGGATTGCGAGATCAACTTTGATACCGGCGCCTACGCGTCGCTGTGCGGCCCGGTGCTCGAGCGCGCCTGCACGCACGCCGTCGGTCCATACAAGTACCAGAATACCGACATTCGTGGCTTTGGCTACTACACCAACAACCCGCCCGCCGGCGCGTACCGCGGCTTTGGCGTTTGCCAGTCCGAGTTTGCGCTCGAGAGCCTGATCGACCTGCTGGCAGAGAAGGTCGGCCTGGATCCGTGGGAGATTCGCTACCGCAACGCCATCGAGCCGGGCGAGGTTTTGCCCAACGGCCAAATTGCCGACTGCTCCACGGCGCTTAAGGAGACGCTGCTCGAGGTCAAGGATGCCTACTATGCGCATCCCGGACACGCCGGTATCGCCTGCGCCATGAAGAACGCCGGCGTGGGCGTGGGCCTGCCCGATGCCGGCCGCTGTAAGATTCGCGTCGAGAACGGCGTGGCCGTGGTCTATGCCGCCACGTCCGACATCGGCCAGGGCTGCAACACCGTCTTTTTGCAGGACGTTGCCGAGGCATGCGGCCTGCCGCTTCGCTGCATCGCCAACGGTGAGTGCTCTACCGAGAATGCTCCCGACTCCGGCACCACGTCTGGCTCGCGTCAGACGGTTGTGACCGGCGAGGCCGTGCGCGGCGCCGCCTTCCTGCTGCGCGACGCTATGCTTGACATCGAGGCCGGCAAGCCCGCACCCGATACTCCCGTGAGCGCGCATGGCGACGGCGTCAAGATCGAGTACGACGACGGTCGCGCCTATCAGCTGCACACGCAGGAGCTCGTCGCCGGCCAGGGTATGCATCCTCAGGATCCCGCGGCCGCCATCAAGGCGCTCGAGGGATGTGAGTTTGGCTACGTGTACCTGGAGCCGACCGACAAGCTGGGTGCGGATGTTCCCAACCCCAAGAGCCACATCTGCTACGGCTTTGCCACGCATGTGGTCATTTTGGATGATGACGGCCGCGTGAGCGAGGTCTATGCTGCGCACGATTCCGGCAAGGTAGTCAACCCCATCTCCATCCAGGGTCAGATCGAAGGCGGCGTGCTCATGGGTATGGGCTATGCGCTTACCGAGGACTGGCCGCTCAAGGACTGCGTGCCCCAGGCAAGGTACGGCACGCTCGGGTTGTTCCGTGCGCCCGAGATTCCGGATATCCACGCCATCTACGTGGAGAAGGACGAGCTGCTGCCCGTGGCATACGGCGGCAAGGGCATCGGCGAGATCGCGACGATTCCCACGGCGCCCGCCGTACAAAACGCCTATCGCGCATTTGACGGCATGCTGCGTCCGGATCTGCCCATGGTGGATACGCCCTACAGCCGCGTCCGCAACCGCGGGTAGGGTAGAGCGCGGACGGCATTGCTGACGGCCGTTTGCGCTCACCATCAACTGCATAAGCTGCGCCTTTGGCCCCAGCTCCATCGCGAGCCGGGGCCTTTTGTTTGGAGCGCCTCCGCATGCGGAAGCTGCGTCCCGGAATCCAGCCTCGGAACGGGATTAACTTTCCCAACGGGGCCGCATGCGGAAACTGCGTCCCGGAATCGTGCCTCAGAATGGGATGTGTTTTCCGCTGGCCGGCCGTTTGGAAAGTGCATCCCAGTTTGAGCGTTTATTCCGGGATGCGGTTTCCGCTGAAGGACTCAACCGGAAAGCCTGTCCCGTTCCGAGGCTGGATTCCGGGACACGCTTTCCGCTAGGCCCGCCATACGGAAAGTGCATCCCGTTTTGAGTGTCCGAACTGGGACGCGCTTTCCGCCAGCGTGGCCGTTGGGAAAACGCGGCCCAGATAGGGGGGGTGCGATTCGGCGATGCGTGGCCTAGCAGCTCCTACAGGTCCACCTCGTTGAGCCATGTCGGCAGCACGGTCTGCCGGATGCCTGCTGTCTGCAGCTTTTTGGCGAGCATTCCTGCCGAGCGGACCTCGTTCATGGTAAAGCGCAGCAGAGGGTGACCGTAGAGCGATAGGTGCGCCTCGCGCTGTCGTTCGGCAACGAGCGCCTCGGCGGTGGTGCGTCCGGCCAACATGGTCTGGTCGGTATATTTGATGAGCCCGTCGAGCTCGCCCAGTGTGAGTTCCCGCGTCTGGCGCTCCCAGGCAAAGTCCGTTCGTATGGGCTTGGCCGAATCGAAGGGGTCCGTCAGCTCGTATTGAAGCCAGTCGGGCGCAAAGCCCGTCTCGATCATGACGGCTCGGGCGACCGATTCTCCACCGCTCTCGGCGCGGGCGTCGGCATATCGAAGTGTCGTGAGGGCAGTGCGAATCGCGCGACCATTGCGGGCGGTCGCTCGTTGTTCGACGGCCTCCATCAACTGCTCTCGCGTAAGGCCGAGCTTTGAGATCGCCGAATCGGCAATGGGCATGCCGTCTGCAAAGCCAGTTTGCAGCAGGCAATCTGTAGCCGTTTGGATGGGCGGCGTTACTGATGTGCCGGATAGACGGATTGCTCCGGCCGGCTCGATCTGATGCCGCTGAATATGCGCGCCCGGGCGAGCCGACGGCTTTGTCGAGCTGCAGACATGCACAACGTTCAGATGTCGCCACGAGACCTCGAGCCCCAGCAGGCAGGCGGCCGAAAACGAGCAGAACGTCCAATCGGGGTGGATGATCGCAAGGGCGCGAATAATCTCGCAATGACGCTGTGCCCGGTTGAGTTCATCCCAGCGCATTTTGCGCGCGAACAGTCCCGGCATGGGCGAGACGACCGCGCTGCCGATGCGCCGAAGGAGCGCTTTTCGGATTGCCGTGCTCGGGGGAATCAGACAGCGCCCCTCTTGTTCGGCTTGAGTGAGCAGTTGGTCGATGAGTTGGTCATTGCAATGGGTCATGAGCTACCGCCTCCTTTTGGGTAGCAAAAAACGTATCAGCCGCAACTTGCCGCCCAACTGACCAAAAGCTGACCAAAATCTAACCATGCAGGTAGATGGCCTGTTTTCGGCGACATTTTTACATTCGAATCGGTGGGCGGTAATCGGCACCCGTGAATGGTAGCTAGTTATGAAGCCTTGGTAAGTTTCGGGACGTGTACTTTTTTGAAAAAGAGCATTCTATCTGCTGTTTTGTGTTTCTGGATCGCATATTTGAAGGCATGTGATAAGGGCGGAGGATCGTCATCTTGTACCTGAGGAAACCGTGACCCGGAATTGCCGCTCGGAACGGGACGCGCTTTCCGGAACAGCCCTCAAGCGGAAACTGTGTCCCAGATTTTGGCCCCAGAGTGGGATACCGTTTCCGGATCGGGCCTCAAGCGGAAATTGCATCTCGGAACGAGCCCTCAGAGCGGGATGAACTTTCCCAACGGGGCCGCATGCGGAAGCTGTGACCCGGAATTGCCACTCAGAACGGGACACGCTTTCCGGATGGCATGTTTGGCGGAAACTACGGCCCAGTTTTTGGCTCCAGAACGGGATGCATTTTCCGGAACGGTCCACGTGCGGTGGTGTACCGCCCCTTTCGTGTGCGCCGCTTGTCGAATTACGTTATAGCTAGCTATATTATAGGAAGGTATAATATAGCTAGCTATAACGCAAAGGAAGGATGGCCCTATGTTTATCGGAAGAACAGTGGAAATGTCCGAGCTCAATCGACTGTATGGCACGGGCTCCTTTGAGATGCCTGTGATTTACGGCCGCCGTCGCGTGGGCAAAACGCGTCTTATCACAGAGTTTATCCAAGGCAAGAAGGCTATTTACTTTCAAGCTCGTCGTACCAATGCAGAGGCAAACCTGCATGGCTTTAGCCAGGCGATACTTGCGGGCTCCGTTGGTGTTGCTGGCGTGTCGTTTCGTAGTTTTGACGAGGCGTTCGATGCGTTGGCTACCATGGCTCGCACGGAACGTTTGATTGTCGTGATCGACGAGTATCCTTATCTCGCCCAATCGAATCCCGAGATCAGCTCGTTGCTGCAAGACAAGATCGATCACTTGTACAAAGAGACCAAGCTTATGCTTATCCTGTGCGGGTCGTCGCTTTCGTTTATGGAAGAGCAGGTGTTGGGCTACGAGAGTCCGCTATACGGTAGGCGTACGGCCCAGTTTAAGATCATGCCGCTCGATTTTATGACGACCCTCGGCCTGTGGCAGAGCATGGGTCGCGAAGACGCTGCAGTTTGCTATGGCATGACGGGTGGCATTCCTGCATATATCGAGAAAGTCGATCCTGCCGCACCGCTCAAGGACAACATCAAACGTCTTTTTCTTACTCCTACGGGCTATCTCTTTGAGGAGCCGAGTAACCTGCTATTGCAGGAGTGCCGCAATCCCGAGCAATATGATGCGATCGTGCAAGCAATTGCTCAGGGGCGCTCGAAGATCTCGGAGATTGCGAGCTCTACGGGAATCCCTGCGAGCAACGTAAAGAGCTATGTGGATAAGCTGGCGTCGCTTGGGATTGTCGAGCGCGAGCTGCCCCTAAACGAGACGAGTAATAAGCGAGCCGTGTATCTGCTGAGCGATCAGATGTTTAGGTTCTGGTACAAGTTTGTTCCGCAGAACATCGGGCTGATTCAAAACGATATGGCCGAGATGGCGTATAA
Source organism: Collinsella sp. (assembly GCA_018378775.1). Lineage (GTDB taxonomy): Bacteria > Actinomycetota > Coriobacteriia > Coriobacteriales > Coriobacteriaceae > Collinsella. The sequence continues at coordinate 28,790 of JAGZWV010000013.1, forward strand.
GCGCATTGAGCCACACGTATCGGATTACATGGGTACGGTCTTTGAGCTTATATGCAGACAATACGTGTACGAACTCGCGCGCGCGGGCCAGCTCGATGTGGTTCCGGCGAGCGTCGGGCGCTGGTGGGGGACGGATAATCGCACGCATACGCAGGAAGAAATCGACTTGATTGTTGACGATGGCGAGAGCACTGCTCTGTTTGCGGAGTGCAAATGGCGCAATGAACCGGTGGGCGAAGACGTGCTGCAAAAGCTCGTGCATCGAAGCGAGCTCTTTAGGCGGCAGCACAAAAGCTATGCGATCTTCTCGAAGCGAGGCTTTACGCAAGGATGTCAGGAAGCTGCGGCGAGCAGGGGAGATGCCAAGCTGATTTCGTTTGCCGAGATGTGCGAGCGGAGATAACCAAGCACGCTCTGATGTGATGCTCGGAATGGGTCGCGCTAAGGATGCCAAGCGTAAAACCTTCAATGAAAATGGCGTAAAAACTACATCTGTCATGGCGTAAAAACTACATTGAAAGTAGCGTAAAATCAGCATTGAGAATGGCGTAATTTCGCATATCGCGTGATAGAGAGGGACGGCCGTCTATGGATGCACCAAAGAGATTGACCCAAAAGGGATATAGGCCCCGGCTCATAGAGGAGCGCCTCGACACCCTTATGCGGGCGTTTGGCTGTGTGGAGATCAACGGCCCCAAATGGTGCGGCAAGACCTGGACGGCGCTCTCTCGCTCGGCGAGCGTCTCCAGGCTCGATGAGCCTGCGCAGCGTGCGGCGGCAGAGGTCGACCCAAGCCTGGCGCTCATCGGCGATGCGCCACACCTGGTCGATGAATGGCAGGAGGTGCCCGAGGTTTGGGATGCCGCCCGGCGTTTCGTGGACGCGAGCGGCAACGAACGGGGGACACTTTTGCTCACGGGCTCGACCGCGCTCAAAAGCGAGGAGCGCAGCCATGTTCGTCATTCCGGCACGGGTAGGATCGCCCGTCTGTCAATGCGCCCCATGGCCCTGTGTGAGTCGGGCGACGGCGAGCCGCTCGTGTCACTGGCAAGCCTCTTTAAGGGCGAGGATTTTGCCCCTCAGCGTCGCGAGAGCACGGTGGATGACGTCGCCCGCTGGTGCTGCAGGGGCGGTTGGCCTGCAAATCTTGGGCTTTCGGAAGATCTTGCGCGAGAGACGGCAAGCCAGTACGTGCACTCGGTGCTCGACGTCAACGTGCTGGACGAGGGCATGTCGCCCGAGCTTGCACACGGCCTTTTGCGAGCTCTTGCCATGAACGAGAGCCAGGCTGTCACGTACAAGACGCTCGTAAAGGACGCCTCGTACGGTGAGGCGGGCCCCGACGAGAGGACCATCGCTGCGTACTTGGACCTCTTCAACAGGCTCAAGCTGACCGAGGACCTGTGCGGATGGGAGCCGCCCATGCGCTCGAAGGCCCGCGTTCGCGTGCGCCCCAAGCGCTACTTCTGTGACCCGTCACTTGCGGCGGCGTTGCTGGGGGCTACCCCTGAGCGGCTGCTTGGCGATATGCAAACGCTGGGGATGCTCTTTGAGAATCTCGTCCTGCGCGACGTGCGCGTGTTCCTTTCCACCTACGGCGGTGTCGACAACAGTGTCCATTATTTCCGAGATGAGAAGGGCCTTGAGGTCGATCTGATCGTTGAGCACGACGGGCGCTGGGGAGCCATCGAGGTCAAGCTGAGTGATGCGAAAGCAGACGATGGAGCGAGAAATCTCAAGGCGCTGGAGAGGAAAGTGCTCTCCAATCCTGCCGCCCAGAATGCCGCGCCGGCGTTTTTGGCGGTCGTGGTTGGAAAGGGGAGCATTGCCTACACACGCGACGACGGCGTGGCGGTGATTCCCATGGCGGCACTTGGGGCGTAGTGGTTTTGCGGGCGTGCCGTGCTTCCTTTACCGAAAATCCATTTGGTAAACCAGATGCTCGCGGATAGAATAAAGTTGACGGCAGCCCAAGTTCTGGAGAGCTGGGAAACGCCGTTGCTTGGTCAAGAGGTCGGTGCCTTAATGGCAGCGACTTGTTATGCTTCGAATGCTGCTTGAGTGCCTCGGAAAGTTCGATAAGCGCCGTGAAGAGCGAGACCAAAGCAACCAAGAGCTCTACGAGCTCTGATGGGCCCGGGATGACCTCTGATTCAAGTCACCGGGCCTCAATCTTTTTCATCCATTTGAATAGAGCGGGCGACTCTCTTGGGGCCATCTGCATGGCGCGTGCCTGGCGCGCGTGGCACAGCATCCCATTTTTGTGTCCGCACGGGTGGCTATGCTTACCGCAACGTAGCCATTCGTGGAAAGGACGGATGTCATGGCAACGGATAAGACCGGTTATGTGAGCGTTGGCGCCGAGATAGAGGACGAGGTTATGCCCGACCGCGTGATCTTTAGCATTGGCTTTGGTGGTCGCCGCACCACCAAGGAATCGTGCCTGGAGGATTACAACACCGATCGCGCCCGCGTAGCCGCCGCGCTGGCGCCCTTTGGTTTGGATAGCGAATTAACATGCTGTCGGTACACTTGTTATGCGCAGATGACGCGCAAGAAGGCGACGATTGTGGGCTACAACTACTATGCGTACGGTACGGTTGCCGCGCCTGTCGATTCGACTGACTTTGCTGCTGTGTGGACCGCACTCAATACCTGCGAGTCACATGCCGACATGAGCATTCGATTTGAGTTGGCGGATCAGCGCGCGGCGGAAGACGCCCTGATTGCCCGTGCGGTTGAACGTGCTCGCGGCAACGCGCAGGCACTTGCCGTTGCGGCGGGGTCTATGCTGGGCGGCGTCAAGCATATCTCGTATAACAGTCGGGCGGCGGGCTATGGTCGAACATACTGTGTTGCCGCGTGTGCTCCCGATGGGGCGTCCGGAGGCTCCGAGGAGACGGTGCTGGAGCCAGAGCCTATCGAGGTCGAGTGCTCCGTGGATATGGAATGGTGGCTGGAGTAGGAAGCAGGTGCTGAGCGGCTGAGGGACCGAGGCTTCGCTACCGAAAAAACCATTTGTTAAACTCAATGTCCGTGGGTAGAGTAAGGTCGACGGCAGCCCAAGTTGTGGATAGCTGGGCAGCGCCGTTACTTCGATTAAGGGGTCAATGCCTTAACGGCGTCGACCCCTCTTCTTTTGCTTCGTACGCTGCTTAAGTGCCTCGGAAAGTCCGATAAGCGCCGTGAGGAGCGAGACCAAAGCGGTCAGGAGCTTCACGAAATCAATCAGATCGGTCATGGGCATCACCTCCCGTCGCATGGAGGGCGCTGCCCGGCACATGGAACTGCCGTCAACAACTGCCATTCAATCAAAGCGCGGTCATAAATACGAATATATGTTCGATAATAACAGCAACGTGATTCCCTCGAATAGCAGCCTTTCGTAAGGGCGGCAGAAGACGGCGCTGGGCGATTGGGGCTAGACGCGCAGGTCTTCGTCACCGAAAGCCCGTTTGATTAACCAGCCCTCTGTAGGTACACTGCATATTGATGGGCCCGGGATGACCGCTGATTCAAGTCACCGGGCCTAAATCTTTTCATCCATTTGAATAGAGCGGGCGACTCTCTTGGGGCCGTCTGCATGGCGTGTGATTAGCGCATGGTATTGCGCCCAGCTTTCATGTCCGCGCGGCCACCTATCCTTACGGCAATGTAGCCGCTTATGTAACAAGCGGCAAGCAACGGAGAAAGGCCCTAACCGTGTCAGCTGAAAAGACGCCGTGTATCTCGGCTATCGATACGACGAACTTTGCGCGCCAGATTGTGCTGGACTTTGAGTTTGCGCCGGTGCCAAAGCAGCGCCAGCGCCGTGGGCTGCGCAATGAGATTATCGAGGTCGGCGCCGTTAAGCTCGATTACCACGGCAACGTTATGGGCGAGTTCTCGCAGTTTGTGCAGACGGAATTTACCGAAGGCGTTGCGTATCCCGTCCGCGAGCTCACGGGGATATCGGCCGTGGACACCGCGATGGCCGATCCGCTCTACATGGTGATAAAAAGGCTCAGCGATTGGATCGGTCGCTACTCCGCCCAGGTGGTCTGTTGGAGCGGTGCGGACCGTCGGCAGCTTTTGACCGAGTGCCAGGCAAAGCACATCGACCTTTCCACATTTCCTACGGACTGGGCCGACCTGCAGGCGTTTTACACCTCGATCATGGACGTTGGCAGCCACGGGCGCGTCTCGTTGGGCGACGCGGCAACGTGGTTCGGCATCGAGTTTGACGAGTCGACGGGCCATGCCCACAGCGCCCTAGCCGATGCGCGCGTGACCGCCAAGCTGCTCAAGCAGGTGATGGACGGGGACTATCACGTGAGTCCGCGCGCCCAAGAAGTCCGCCAACGTTGGGGGATGGGCGAGCGAGCCCAGACGCGCCTTTCTAGCAAGTGCCCCGAGCTGGGCGACCTGCTGCTGAAGCTGAAGGCGGCGGGAAGGTAGGGGCGTTAGCTGTCTGCATGGCGCGTGCCTGTCGCGTATCGTTACTCTTCCTGCTGCTTGGCAGGCAAGATGTAGACGTTCTCGGCGTCCACGGCGATCTGCGCGGGGCGGTTGTAGAGGGTGTCGATCTCCTTTACGCTCTGCTTGAACGGCGTGACGTCGGGCGTCTTTGCCTGATGGAGCTTTTCGAGGAGTTTCTCGGATTGCTTGTCGTTGAACTTTCCGATGCTCTCTCCTGCGCCTTCGAGCGCCTCGTCGATGAGTGTATGGTCGCCCACGGGGGTCTTTGCGATGGCGTGACCGAGCAATTTGCCCGCGGACGCGATACCGCCCAGCAGTGCCGCATCGACGGTGTCGACAGCCCCCGCTTCGAGTGCGTTGTAGCAGTCGGTGTAGAGCTCGCGGTACGCGATCGAATCAGCCTCGATCTTCGCGGTGGCGTCCGCGAGCTTTGCGGGCTCGAAGTTCTGGGCGAGCATGGGTTCGAGGAACAGCGAGAACGCGTGGATGTAGGTGGCGAGCTGGCAGTCTTTGAGGTAGTCGAGCACCTTGTCGAGGCGTCTGCCCAAGCCGTCTCGCACCTCGATGAACCCTTTCTTTTTCAGATCCGCCTGTGCCTGCGAGCGGAAGAGTTCCATGTCCTGCGCGGACGACTGCTTGATGTCGAGCACCTTCATATGGGCGTTTGCCATGTAGGTGGCGTTGCCGTAGTTGAGGCCGTAACCGTTGAGGATGTCTGCGAGCGTCTTGAGGTTGCCACGCATGTTGGCCTTGTCGCGCTGACGCATGTACTCGAACATTTCGTCGACGGACTCCTGGATGGAGTCGAGCTTTTGGTTTATCTGCGCGATTGCGGCTGCCATGAATAGCGATGTTGGATCGTAAGGCACCTGCGTGACGCTCGTGGCGATGTCGCCCTCGACTACGTGGAAGCGCGCCTGCCCAAGGCCCTTGGCGGCGTCGCGGTAGCCCCCTGTGAGACCGCTGCCGTCCTTGAACGTGTTGAGTTTCGACGGATCGAGCGGGTTACCATATTTGTCAGTCGCCTGGAGCAGCGTGGGCACGCTCACCGTGTTGGTGACGGTGCGAAACATCGAGGGGAGCGAGGCGAACGCCACGCCGAGTTGGGGAATTCGCTCGAGCGGTAGCTTGATGGCGCCGGAGACGTCCACCCGCTTCTGAGTGAGCGCGAGGTGGATTTTGGTCGATGCGAGCTGTTTTGCCACGAGCTCCTCTCGGCCGTCGTTCGCCGAGGGTTTGGTCTCGTTGTCTGCCATAGCGCGCTCCTTGCTTACGTTGATAGTCGTGGGCATTATCTCATCGCCTGGTGGCTTGCTAGAGCGGGGTAGAGGCCGAGCGTCTGGCGAAACTCGTTAACTGATTGCATTTCAGCGGATTGGGTTGATTATAAGAGAAGGACGGCTATCCATCTGCCCTTCCCAGTTGAGTTCGCTTTGAGCTACTGTTCGTGCCTATGCTGCTTGGGCTCAAGCCTTCTCGCTGCCGTGAAGCAGGCCGTGGCCGCCATGGCCAATGCGATGCTGGCCATCCAAGTGGAGTCGCCGGTTGCAGCGAGCTTTGGTTCATCGGCTGTCGTGCGTCCCGACTTTTTTGTAGCCGCCTCGTCGGCGTCCTTTTCAGGAGTGGCAGGATCACTTTTGTTGTCGCCGGGTGAATCTACGTCGGTCTTTCCGCCCGCCTGCTCCCCTTGGGCCTTCCCCTCCACGGTGAAGGACGCATCGGTCGCCGTCCCGTCCTTCCAGACGGCCGTGACGGTGTGTCCGCCGCCGGCGAGCGTGTCCAGGTAGGACGGCCTGAGCTCGATAATCGTGCTGCCCCTGGTTGCGGTGTAGTTCTCGGCGGAGACCTCAGTTCCGTCCACGAGGAGACGCGTGAACTCATCGAGAGGACCGCTGAAGCGGAAGGTCAGACCGGCCTCGCCGTCCTTTGCATACGCCTGCCCGTCGCCCTTGGTGGCGGCATACAGCGGAGCGGTCACGTCGAAGGTGACGTCCCCCGCGTCGTCGACATCAAAGGTCTGAACGCCGGTCTTGCCGTTACGCTCGGCGTAGGCGGAGCTGTAGACGAAGGTCTCGTGGCCCGTCTTGTCGAGGACCGCGAGGGCTTGGATTTCAAACGAGCCCATCGAGAGCGACGTGGGGAACTCGATTTCGATATAGCCCCTTGCCGCATCGTAGCTGCAGCTCAACGTTTTGCGGGTCTTTAAAGAGTTCGGGTCCTCGACATAGCCGGGGTCGCCGAGGATCGGGGAGACAGACTTTACGCCGTCCGCGTCGCCTACATTGCAATAGATACGGAGGATCCCGCCGACGGGGACCCTCTTCGCGGAGATGGAAACGTTCGAGACCGTGGGCGGGTTCCGGTCGATCGCGCTGCCGGTCACCTCGAAGCACAGCTCGCTCGGGTCGCCAACCGAGAAAGTCGCGCCCGAAATGCCGTTGGCCCTGGCGTAGGAACTCTCGTACACATCGGTCTCGAACCCTAGGCCATCGGTGACCGAAAGGCCGATCAGCCTGTGCCTTCCGATCCTATTGCTGTCGAATGTGAGGTCAAACCCGTCGATAGACGAGCCTCCGTGATAATAGGCTGACGAAACAGAGCAGCCGTCGTCCGAATTCTCCCAGCCCTGCCGCAGTATGGGGGAAACGGAGCGAACGCCGTCGGCATCGGAGACGGTCCAAGAGATGTGGAGGTCGGCACCGGTTGCGACCTCCCTGCTCGAGAGCGACACGGAGGACACGGTCGGCGGGTTTTGGTCCTCGGGTCCCTCGGTCACCTCATACTCGAGGGGGTCGGTGGTGAAGGTCGGACAGTCGAGCCCCTTCTCCTCGGCATACGTCGTGTCGTAGACATCGGTAACCCATCCAAGACTATCGGTCACGCCGAGGCCGATGATCCGGTACCTGCAGGGCCGGTCGCTCGGGGAGGTGGAGATATCGAAGCCCGCGGTCGTGTTGCCGGTCGACGAGAAGGCGAGACGGGAACTGATTCCATGGTCTCCGGTATCGTTTTCGACAAGGACTTCGACTATGGGCGTGACGGACCGTACCCCGTCAGGGTCATCGACGCTATAGCCGACATGCAGCGTGGAGCCGGCCGTGACTGTCGTCGCGGATATCGTCACGTTGGAGATGCTGGGCGGGTTCGGGTCCGACGCGGCTAGGGCGGTTGAGGGCAAAGCAAGCGCTACGGTGGCGGACAGCGAGGCGAGCAGGCTAAGCGCGAAGCGCCTGGAGAATTTCAAGGAGGTCATTGGTGGTGCCGATCTTCCATAATTGTTGCAGCGATACCAGTATATCTTTGGCCCATGCTAGCCAGATGTTCTTTCCGCGAACGGCTCGTTAGTTTAGAGACGGCATATGGACGCCTGTCTCGTCCACGTTTCTCGTAAGGGCGATTATAAGGACATGAAGAGACTTTCTCGGAACAATCAATTGGGGATATCAAAGAAATGCTGGACGCCTCCTGATCGCTCAATGCCTTTGAGGTGAAATGCGGCGCATCGGCTACGTTGTTGAGATCATTTATCGAGCGATACGTCATTCCAGCTGAGGCCACCGTCATGAGGCTTCTGTTCCTACACCCCCCCCGCAATCCCGCGCGCGGCACCCAACAGCTCGTACTCCCTCTCGCTCCACTGGCACAGCTCGGCAGTCTCGACGGCGTCGCGACACAGGTCCAGAAACACCTCAGCTCCCTCGCAGAAGCACTCGCGGGCAAAGTCACCCGAACCGCTTGCGACGCACGTGCCGTCGGCAAACAGCTTCCAGCTAGACAGCTCGCGCGAGTCGTCTCCAAGCAGCTTGATCTGCAGTACGTGCGGGTCGCCGGCGGTGTAGAGCTCTTTCTCGAGCGCCTGCACGGTAAAGCGCATCTGGTGGGGGAGACTGCTCTTGACCATGGCCGAGGCATAGCCGTTCGGCTTGTCCAGAAGATGCATTCGTTTTGGCTTGGCTGCCAGGTTGTGGAAGTTGCGCTCACTGCGCACGGAGAAATTGTCCATACGGACTCCTTTCATCGATATTGGCAGGGCCACCGTGCCTCTTGGCCGGTTGGCGTCGGGATCGTGGAGCCAACTCTCTACCCCGACTCTGGATAAAACGCGCCCGCTCCTTGCGGGCACGATGGGGTCTATCAACGTGTACGGACAGAAATCAAGCGCCATCCGCGAAATGACGCGCGGATGGCGTTGGTTTCCCAAGTGATTATTCGGCTTCCATCCGGAAAAGTGTCGAAATCAGCCGTGTAAAAGTACGGAAAAGTGTCGAGATAGGCACCTTAAAACTTCGGAAAAGTGTGGCTGGATGACAAAACAGCACTTAGAAGTCGGTGCTGGATGCGGGATCCTGTGGTCGCCTTCAGCCCTCGCTACTCGTCGTCCTCGTCGTTGGGGTCGCCCTTGAGGGTGTTGATGTCCAGGTACTGGTTGTCGTCCTCTTTTTGCTGGGTCTCCGACTCCGCTTGGGTGGGGCCGCGGAACAGCTGGAACCCCTCAAACGCAATGACACCGAGCAGGGCAATGATAATGGCGATAAAGGCAACCTTGACTGCCTGCGGAAATTCCGAGAAACGCAGCGCCTTTTCCTCGGCGTAATAATCGGCGAAGCGCTCTTCGCCCGTGCTTTTGGTATACGCCGGCGCGGACGCGGCCTCCGGGTCATATTCCGGTGCAGGCGTGGCGGCGTACGGATCGTTGAGATAATCGCTCGATGCGGTGCCATAATCCTCGGTCTCGATGCGACCGGTGCCAGCATAGCCATCGGAATAACCGGAATATGCCGCACCGCCCTCATAGTCCGCGGCGCTCGTGTTGGCGGCAAAAAGCGGGTTAACTGGAACATCGAGCGCCGGCATGCCGGTAGAGGTCTCATCCAGATCGGTTGCAGCCCAGGAATCGTAGGCAACCTGATGGGCAACGGGCTCATCGAGCCTTGCGACCGGAGGCTTGCGTGCCGCAGGAACAGGCAACTGCTGGGCGCTGTACATAACGGTGCTGTCGGCCGATTTGCCCTGCGTCGCTGCTGCGAGAAATGCCGCCGTCTCGGACGGGTCGCTTGCGGGGCGGGGAGCGGGCGTGGGCGCCGAAGTGGGTGCGGGCGTAGGCGCGGGCGTCGAAACAGGCGACTGCGCAGGAGTCGGCGCAGATACGGGCTCAGGCGCAAGTGCGGGATTGGGGCTTGACGGGCGAGCCCCGCCGCCGCCCATGAGTTCGTCGGCGGTCCACGGGCGATCATCCATCACGTCGTCAAGGCTCAGCGAAAACAGGTCGTCTTCACCCTCATCGAACATGCGGTGCACATGTCCACCAATTGCCGGAATCAATCCGCGACCGGTGCATGATGCCTTGCTCAACGCCATTCTGTCCCATCCTTTCGAAATACTAATGACATCGATTATATGGAACTTCCCAAGCGGCTCGGTCTCGGATTCGTGCTTTCCAGAACTCGCGCCCAAAAAGGGAGGGGCAATCCAGGCGAGTGCCTACTTGTCGCCGGCCGCCGCCTTGGCCTCATTGAGGTAGCTATAGAAGCTGTACTTGGAGATGCCAAAGAACTCGCAGGCGCGCTCACTCGACTTGGAAATGAGGAAGGCACCGCGACGGTCGAGGTAGCCAATGGCACGAATGCGCTCGTCTTTGGTCATGAGCGCCGCGGGCTTGCCCACAAACTGCTCGCACTCGTGCAGCAGGTCCTCGAGCAGGTCGCCGATGTTCTTGGTAATGGGCTCGGGCTCGGTATAGCCCGTGCCGCCGGTGCCGGTAAAAGCGTCGAGCGAGCGCTCAAATGCCTTCATAAGCGTAATGTCAAAGTTGATGCCCAAAATGCCGACGGGCTTGCCCTCGTCGTTGCGGATAAAGATCGTCGACGATTTGAGCAGCTTACCGTCGGTGGTTTTAGTGAGGTACGGCTCGCGGTCGTGTACGTCGGTGGCGCCCTCGTGCATGGACTCAAACACGATATGGCTGGGGCCGTCACCCAGTTTGCGCCCGCTGACGTGGCCGTTTTCGATCACTACGATGGAGTGGTCGCGAAAAGGTACCGATTACGGCAACAAACAATTTGTTAGGTTTGCCAAGCAAAAAGTGTGATAGAACAGTGCTAACAAACTTTTTGTTTGGCATCCACATAAAAGTTCAGTCGCATGAATGGGAATGGGCTGAAACGCGTATGCGGGGGCCGGCAAGAGAGGACTTAAGGAGTTCACCGTATGGCCGATAAGATCCAGTGGGCGGGCAACACGATGCCCAAGAGC
>JAGZWV010000097.1 GCA_018378775.1 Collinsella sp.
ACCCAACGCGGCGGGAAAGACCAATCTCATAGAGGCGCTGCAGCTGCTGACGAGCGGCGCCTCGTTTAGGCATCCGACCGCAGCCGAGCTCGTCCATGACGGCGTGGGCTCGTGCAAGATCGAGCTGAGGCTCGAGGGCGACGGCCGCGTGCTTGATATGGGATTGAGCGCGGAGGACGGTAAGCGCTCGTTTAGCCGCAACGGCAAGAGATGCTCTGCCGCTGGTGTGCGCGGGGTTCTGCCGAGCGTGCTGTTTTGCCCCGACCATCTGGACATGGTTAAGCGAGGCGCCAGTGTGCGCCGCGCCGCCCTTGATGACTTTGGCATGCAGCTGAGCGCACGCTATGCCGATCTTGCGAGCACCTATGGGCGCTGCGTGACCCAGCGTAACGCCTTGCTCAAGGAGACCTGGTGCTGCCGCGAGATGCTCGGCGCGTGGAACGATTCGATTGCCCGCGCGGGCTCGGCCCTGCTCGTGCACCGGTTGGCCCTGCTCGACCGGCTGGCGGGCCATGTGCACACTGCCTACGGGCAAGTGGCGTCAGGTGAGGCCGCCAACGTGACCTATGCGTCCACGCTGGGGGATTTGCCCCAGGTCGAGGATCGCGAAGAGCTGAAGGGTTGGGCGTACGAGCGCATGCTGGCTGCCCTTGACGAGCATGCCGACGAGGAAATTCGCCGCGGCGTGACGTTGGTGGGACCGCATCGCGACGAGATTGAGTTTACCGTGGCTGGTCGCTCCGCCCGTTCATTTGCCAGCCAAGGACAGCAGCGCACGCTGGTGCTGTCCTGGAAGGTGGCCGAGGTTGCCGTGGCTCGCGATGTCCTGGGCACCGCCCCACTGCTGCTTCTGGACGACGTGATGAGCGAGCTCGACGGCGAGCGTCGCGGCGCTTTCCTACGGCTGATCGGCGATGATATCCAGACGGTCATAACTACGACCAACCTGGGGTACTTTACCGATGACCTGCTTGATCGAGCCAAGGTGGTGAGCATGGGTGAGACGTGCTAATTACGAGCGCGAGAGCGAGACAGTCTCCTTCAGTGGATTTTTGAACGCAGAGCGCCAGCGCATCCTGGCGGCTGCGACCCCCGAGCGCCGTGCGCAGATGGAGGCTGCCGAGGAGTCGCGCACGGTCTATCGCGCATGGAACGCGGTGTGCTCGGGCACGCGCGAGGGACGGCATGTGACGGGACTGCGCTACCTGCCCGAGTCCAATGAGCTGCTGGTGTATCTCGACTCGCCCTCGTGGACGCAGGAAATGACGCTGTTGCGCGAGATCATCCGCGCGCGCATGGAGCGCGCCGGTGCGCATGTGGACGGCCTGGTGTTCAAAACCACCGCGCCCGGTCACACGCCGCCCGCCGCCAAGGAACGCCTGCGCCCGGCGGCGACCGAGCGACCGCCGGCCCCGCACGCCGACCTAAGTGAGGCCGAGCGTACCGAGATCGAGCGCCAGGTGGCGCCCATCGAAGACCAAAAACTGCGCGAGGCCCTCGAGAATGCCATGAGAGCCAGTGCCGAGTGGGCCAAGGGCGTGCAAAGCAAAAAAGAGCCTTAAATCGCATCTGGTGGCCTTGTAGAGCCAAATACCCTCGGTCCCGAGGGTATTTTTTTACGATAAACTAGTAAGGCTGTACACATTTTCTTGACTGAAGGAGGACGTGTGGCAAACGAAAACGATTACGATGGCGGCGAGATTAAGATTCTCGAAGGTCTCGAGGCCGTTCGTAAGCGCCCGGGCATGTATATCGGCTCGACGAGCGCCAGCGGTCTGCATCACCTGGTGTGGGAGATCGTTGACAACTCCGTCGACGAGGCCATGGCCGGTTTCTGCACCGAGATCCAGGTGACGGTCCACGCCGACAACTCCATCACGGTCGTCGACAACGGGCGCGGCATCCCCGTCGACGAGCACCCTGTTAAAAAGATCCCGACGCTCGAGGTCGTTATGACGATCTTGCACGCCGGCGGTAAGTTCGATAACTCGGCCTATAAGGTCTCGGGCGGCCTGCACGGCGTAGGCATCTCCGTCGTCAACGCACTGTCCAAGCGCGTGGTCGTTCAGGTTCGCCGCGATGGCAACACCTACGAGATGGAGTTCTCGCGCGGCAAGACCGTCAAGAAGATGGAGGTCGTGGGCACCTCGGATTCGACGGGCACCACCGTCACCTTCTGGCCCGACGACGAGATCTTCGAGACCTGCATTTACGATTTCGATACGCTGCACAACCGTCTGCAGGAGACGGCGTTCCTCAATAAGAACCTCAAAATCGTGCTGACCGACGAGCGCGATGCGACTCCCCACATGGAGGAGTTTTGCTACGAGGGCGGCATCATCGACTTCGTCAAGTTCCTCAACGAGGGTAAGGACGTCCCCGAGGCCTTTAAGGAGCCCATCTACATCGAGGGCAAATCGGACCCGGACGCGCCTGTGGCCAAGATGGGCGAGGTCGAGGTTTCCCTGCAGTGGAATAGCGGCTACGGCGAGAACGTCATGTCGTTTGCCAACGACATCTACACTCCCGAGGGCGGCATGCACCTTGAGGGCTTCCGCACCGCGCTCACCCGCGTGATCAACGATTACGCGCGCAAGCAGAACCTGCTCAAGGAAAAAGACGCCAACCTGACCGGCGACGATGTGCGCGAGGGCCTTTCGGCCGTTATCTCGGTCAAGCTGCCCGACCCGCAGTTTGAGGGCCAGACCAAGGCCAAGCTCGGCAGCTCCTACATGCGCGCGCTCACGCTCAAGATCGTGACCGACGGCCTTGCCGATTACCTCGAGGAGCACCCTAAGCCCGCTCGCGAGATCGTCAAGAAGGCGCAGCAGGCCTGCAAGGCGCGCAATGCCGCCCGCAAAGCGCGCGAGGCGACCCGCCGCAAGAGCCTGCTCGAGACAGCGTCCCTGCCCGGTAAGCTCGCTGACTGCTCGGTGCGCGATGCCGAGCTGACCGAGCTCTTCATCGTAGAGGGCGACTCGGCAGGCGGTTCGGCCAAG
>JAGZWV010000098.1 GCA_018378775.1 Collinsella sp.
ATGGCAGCGCACACGCTCAAGGGCGTGAGCCAGAACCTGGGATTCGATAATCTGTACGAGCCGGCGGTCGTGGTGACCGAGGCGCTGCGCGGCGCCGATGCCGTTGACGACGCTCGCGAGGGAATGCATGCGCTGCAGCAGCAATATGCGGCTACGATGTCGGCTCTGCGCGAGGCGGGCGAGTAAGAGGTTGTGAGCCTTGGGCTGTGTGCCTGCCGCGTATAGGCAGAAGGGCGCCCCGCCGGACCATGTGGCCGGCGGGGCGCCCTTATCTGTTATGCGGTTCGCGAGCTAGCGAGCCTGCTTAACCTTTGCCGCTGCCTCGACAAACGACTTCCACAGGTTAAAGTCGGTCTCGAGTGTCTGCCAGGTGTACTCGGGATGCCATTGCACGCCCAAGCAGAACGGCTGGCCTTCGACCTCAATACACTCGGGAACGCCATCGGTTGCCTTGGCGACCAAGCGCGTGCTCTTACCCAGACGATCGACGCAGCAGTGATGTGCCGAGTTGGTCTGGATCAGCCTGTGCCCGCCAACCGCGCGCTCCAGCAGCGAGCCCGGCATGACCTCGACAGGGTGCACGGGGTCGTTGAGCACGTGGGTGTGGCGCCACTGCGTGCGGCCCTCGCGCGCACCCAGGCTCGGCACGTCCATGCACAGGGTGCCGCCGGTGGCGACGTTGAGCAGCTGCGTGCCGCGGCAGGTGTTAAAGAGCGGCTTCTTGGCGCGGAGTACCTCGTCGACCAGCTTAAACTCAAAACTATCGCGGATCTCGCAGCAGAGGGTGGGGTCGTAGGGTCGATCATCGCCCCAGCGCTTGGGGTTGACGTCCGGGCCGCCGGGAATGGCGATGCCGTCGGCGATATCGACGTAATGACGGATAACCTCAATGTCCTCGGTGATGGACATCTGCAGCGGTAGGCCGCCGGCGGCAAGGATGGCATCGACAAAGACGCTTGCGATTTCTTCGTTGGGGGAGAGCGTCTCGCTTAAAAACGGCTTTGCCTCTTCCCAGCGCGGTGCGACGAGGATGAGTGGGCGGTCGGCGGGGGCGACGTCGACGTGCGGGGTGTAGGACGATGAGGTGCGGGTTCCGATCATAGGTGTTGCTTTCGAATCTGAAGGTGACAGGGCGCATGAGAGACGTGGGACAACGCTTCCGATGGATTTGCCCCACGGGGTGGCTGGCTAGTGCCCCTTGATGGAGTTGAGGAAGTCCTGGGCGCGCTTGGTCTGGGGATGGTCGAAGAACTCGTCGGGTGTGCCGGTTTCCACGATCTGGCCGTCGGCCATAAAGACGACGCGATCGGCCACGCGGCGGGCAAAGTTCATCTCGTGCGTAATGACGATCATCGTCATGCCCTGCTGGGCCAGACGGACCATGACCTCGAGCACCTCGTTGATCATCTCGGGGTCAAGGGCGCTCGTGGGCTCGTCAAAAAGCATGGCCTTGGGTTGCATGGCAAGCGAGCGGGCGATGGCTACGCGCTGCTGTTGGCCGCCCGAAAGCTGTGCGGGCACCTTATCGGCCTGCTCGGCAACGCCCACGCGGCCCAGCAGGTCCATGGCGCGCTCGCGGGCCTCGTCCTTGGAGACACCCAGTACGTCGACCGGTCCCAGCATGACGTTCTGCAGGACGGTCATATGTGCGAACAGGTTGAACTGCTGAAACACCATGCCCAGCTCGGCACGCATGCGGGCAAGATCCTTGCCTTCCTGCGGCAGGGGCTCGCCCTCGATGAGGATCTCGCCCGAGTCGATGGTTTCCAGACGGTTGATGGTGCGGCACATGGTCGACTTGCCCGAGCCCGAGGGTCCAATCACAACGACGACCTCGCCGCGGTCGACCGAGAGATTGATGTCGTTGAGGACGTGCAGATCGCCATAGTGCTTATCGACGTGTCTGAGCTCGATCAGCGGCTGATTGCCGGTGGAAGAGGTGCTCTGTGCCATGGTGCTCGGCTCCTTATGACTCGAAATGGTAAAGCGTTAGCGGATGATGGTCGCGCCGGTCTTGTGCGAAACGTAGACAGCGGCCTTGTTGATCGCGACGTTGATGAGGATGTAGATGACCGCGATAACCAGGTAGACCGACACGAGGGCGTCGTAGTTGGTAATGAGCACGCGGGCGTTTTGCATGAGGTCGGGGTAGCTCACCACGTAGGCGACGGTGGTGTCTTTGACTACGACCACAAGCTGCGAAATCAACGACGGAATGATAAATCGAATAGCCTGCGGCAATACGATTTTAAAGATGATTTTAGCTTTGGAGAGACCGAGTGCCTGGGCGGCCTCGACCTGGCCGCGCGGCACGGCGTTGACGCCGGCACGGAAGATCTCGGCGAGTACGCCGGCGGCAGCGAGCGCGACGGGAAGCGTGAGCATCCAAAACGACGGCAGCGCAATTTTGTACTGGGGCAGCACCAAAAAGAAGAAATAGATGAACAGCAGGCTCGGTACGCCACGGAAGAAATCGGTGAGCACGCGGCAGACCAGCTGCAGCGGCTTAATGTCGCTGGTACGGCCGAGCATGAGGGCGAGGCCCAGCATCAGCGCAATGGCGCCCGCGGTCAGTGCGACTTTAACGGTGCCCTCAAAGCCGGCAAGCAAGAACTTCCAGGTAGTGAGGTGCGTAAAGAAATACCAATAGTGGACCGAAAGCTGGCCGGTCACATAAAAGCGCTGCAACACGAGGGCGACGAGCACGGCGACGGCAACAAGCGAGATGGCGGTGCCGATGCGAATCTTGGCGCGCATCTTGGGGCCGGGAGCCTCGTAGAGCGCATCGCGCATGGTGAGCGCGGAGGTGGAGTGCTTGCTCATCGGAGGATCCTCACCTTCTTATCGATGTAGTTGCCAATGTGGCTCACCACAAAGGCCGTGCCCAGGTAGCCGAGCGCCGAGATAAAGAACGCGGCGACGCCGCCGAGCGAGCGCGTGTTGATGTAGCTCACCACGCCGGTCAAAGGCCGAGCCCAAAAGGACCGTGGCGACGATAACGCAGGTGCGGTAAGGCAGAACGACCTTGAGCGGCGGCAGCGCATAGACGACGATGATGAGCAGCGCGATGCCGGGGATGTTACGGAAGACCTGGACATACAGGTCGCCAAAGACGCGCAGCGGCTTGAGCGGCGACACACGCATCACGGTGACGGCGACGGCCAGCACCATGGCGATGGCAAACGACTCAAGCGTCATGCCCCAGGTCGCTAACAGCGCGTCGATATAGTTCTGGCCATAGAGCGACCAGAGTTCGGAGAGACTCATGCGGACCTCCCGCCGATAAGGAAAGGGGCTCCCGTGTGTACGGAAGCCCCGACAACTCAGTGAGGAAACAGTTTACCGCAATAAAGCGCATCATGCGTTTCCGTATGGTTTCGTTGCGGCCGTTACCAGGCTTGCTGCCTAGGCGCCGATCTCGGGCAGCTCGGGAACGTTGGTGTCGCCCGTACGGTCGCCGATGCAGATCTGCCACAGCTCGGTCCAGGTGCCATCGTCCTCGATCTTCTTAAGGAAGTCGTTGACAAAGGCGACACCGTCGGAATCGAGCGGCAGGCCAATGCCATAGGGCTCCTTGCTGCCGAAGGGCTTGCCGGCGATCTTGTACTTACCGGGCTCGCGGACCAGGGCGCTCTGCTGCATGTTGTTATCGATGACGTAGGCGTCAACGCGGCCCTGCTGGAGTGCCTGGCGTGCCTCCTCGTCGGTCTTGAACTCCTGCTGGCTGGCCTTGGGGGCAAACTCTTCCAGGATGGCAGGGCCGTTGGAGCCGGACTGGACGGCGACGTTCTTGTCGGCCAGGTCGTCGACGCTCTTGATGTCGTCGTTGTCAGCGAGCACCAGGATAGCCTGCTGGGTGTAGTAGTAGGGACCGGCAAAGGAGACAAGCTTCTTGCGCTCGTCGGTAATGGTGTAGGTGGCAAAGACAGCGTCGACCTGGCCGTTCTGCAGGACGGACTCGCGCGTGTCCGAGGTCACCTGGGTGATCTCGACCTTGTTCTCGCCCAGAATGTAGTTGGACAGGAGCTGTGCGACACCGGCGTCGAAGCCGCGGGTCTGACCGTCTTTCTCGTTGAGGAGGGAGAAGAGCGTGGAGGTCTGAACGCCACCGATCTTAAAGACGCCGGCGTCCTTGACGGCCGTCGCCCAGGTGCTGGCGGCGATGGCGTCGTCATCGGCCTTGGGGCCGTCGTTGACGAGCTTGTCGAATGCCTTAGCGTCGAGCGTGGTAGAAGCCTCGGTATCCTCGGAGCTCTTGGAGGAACCGGCGGCGGAACCCTTGTCGGCCTCGGCGCTGGTGTCGGAGCAGCCGGCAAGACCAAGGCCGGCGACGGTTGCGAAGGTAGCGGCGACAAAGCCGCGGCGGTCGAGAACGACCTGCTGGGAGAGGTTCTTGCTCATGGTAGAACACCTTTCTCAATAAAATCCCTAGCGGTTGAGTAGAGTTATACCCTATCGTGCTCAAATGGGTCAACACGAAATAACTCAGAAACATACTTACTTTATGGGTTATTGTACCTACCAAAAAGGACAGGCACCTTTGTGGTGGTTCTGGCCGATGCGGCGGCATGCCTTGTTGCTTTGTCTCAATCTGTAACATCTGCAGCCGTTTTTGCCGAGTAACTGTTACAGATTGAGATTTTCTCTTCAGGGGAATTTGAATGTCTCGATCTGTAACATCTGGACGGCTAAAAGGTCTCTATCTGTTACAGATTGAGACAAAGGTCAGGGACTAAGACGTCTTATCTCAATCTGTAACAGTTAGACGGGAATTCGGGCCCTAGATGTTACAGATTGAGATAATCGCGTCGCGAAAATAAAAACCTCCGCAGGGATGCTTTCCTTGCGG
>JAGZWV010000099.1 GCA_018378775.1 Collinsella sp.
GTGGTCGCGGCGACCTACACCATCACCGACGAGCGCAAGAAGAGCTGGGATTTCTCGACGCCGTACCGCACCGACTACGTGGGACTCATGGTCAAGAAGCGTTCGGGCTTTACCTCGATTGAGGACCTGGACGGCAAGGTCATTGGCGTGAGCCAGGGTGCCACCACGCAGGGCCTGATCGAGCAGATGATCAAGGACAACGGCTTTAGCTGCAAGCCCGAGTTTAGGGCCTTTAGCGGCTACCCCATCATCAAGAGTTCGCTCGACGCCGGCAATATCGACGTCTTTGCCATGGACCGCTCCACGCTGGCCGGTTACATGAACGAGACCGTTGAGCTGCTGCAGCCCGAGGTCAAGTTTGGTGAGCAGGGCTACGGCGTGGCGACCAAGAAGGGCTGCGACCTTTCGGCCGTGGTCGATCAGGTGATTTGCGATCGCCTGGCCGACGGCTGGCTCGACCAAGAGGTCAAGACCTGGGGTCTTGTATAGGCGCATCGTCCAAGGAAGGAATCAAATGCTCGAAGGATTATTTGACGCCGACCGTTGGTCGACGACATTCCAAAACATGGGGCCCTTCTGGGAGGGCTTTGGCGTGACGCTGCAGGTGGTCGTTGCCGGCCTGCTGCTGTCGCTGGTGCTGGGCACGCTGCTGGGCGTGTTCTCTACCACTCGTTCGCGCGTGCTGCGCGCCATAAGCCGCGTGTACGTGGAGTTTTACCAGAACACCCCGTTGCCCGTGCAGGTGCTCTTTATGTACATGGCCGGTCCGCAGTTTTTGCAGGCCATAACTGGTGCCGATCAGCCGGTGCGTATCGCGCCGTTCATGCTGGGCTTCTTGGGCGTGGGCCTGTATCACGCTGCCTACATTTCGGAGGTCATCCGCACTGGTATCGAGGCGGTTCCGCGCGGTCAGATGGAGGCGGCCCAGAGCCAGGGCTTCACCCGTGCGCAGGCCTACTGGTACATCGTGCTGCCCCAGACATTCAAGATCATTCTGCCGCCGCTGTGTAACCAGGCGCTCAACCTGGTCAAGAACACGTCGGTGCTGGCGCTTGTGGCCGGCGGCGACCTTATGTACCGTTCCGACAACTTTGTGAGTCTGTACGGTTACCTGCAGGGATACATCGTCTGCTGCCTTATGTACTTCATCATCTGCTTTCCGCTCGCCATGCTGGTGCAGTGGCTCGAGCGCCGCTCCAAGGAGCGTCCGCGCGGCGTGAGCCTGGCCGAGCTGGGGCTCGACAACGTAGAGGAGGCCTAGCGCATGGAAATCTTCAACGCGACCAACCTGCTCTACATTTGGGGCGGCTTTGTTAAGACGATCGAGATCTCGGCGCTGTCGATCTTTTTCTCGCTCATCTTTGGCACGGTGCTGGCGCTCGTTAAAAGTTATGCGCCCCGTCCATTCCGTATTTTGGTGAGCGCCTATATCGAGCTGTTCCGTTGCACGCCAAACCTGCTGTGGATCCTGTTTATCTACTTTACGGTGCAGGGTTTGGACATTGTGATTTCGACCATCGCCTTTACGCTGTTTACCAGCGCTGTTATGGCCGAGATTGTGCGCGGAGGCCTCAACTCGATTCCGCGCGGCCAGTTTGAGGCAGCGCAGAGCCAGGGTTTTGGCTTCTTTGCCACCATGCGCTACATCATTCTGCCCCAGACGTTTAAGACGATCATTCCGGCGCTGTTTAGCCAGTGCACGACCGTCATCAAGGACAGCTCGTATCTTTCGGGCATTAACGTGGCCGAGCTCATGTACACGGCCAACGTCGTGATGGCCCACGCGATCGATCTGTCGCAGGTGCTTATGCTCTACGGCCTGGTGTTTGCGATGTACTTCGTGCTCAACTTTGGTATCTCGCTGCTGGTGAGGGCATATCAACGCCGCATCGTAGCCGCATAGCCTGGCTTTCCCTGGCACCCAACCTTGGCCTTCAAACCGTCGCTCGCGTACCAAAGTACGCGTCGCTCCTCTTTCAGGTCAATCTTGGGCACCAGGAAAACCCAGGTACGCTATCGTGGAAAAGGCGATAAACAGCCTATTTCTCATTTGTTAGAAAGGAATCGCGATGAGCGATCTGGAGAATAAGAAGAATCCTGTGGTCATTACCATCGCGCGCGACTTTGGCGCCGAGGGCCACGAGATTGGTCGCATGCTTGCCGACGAGTTGGGGATTCCGCTGTATGACAACGAGCTACTGGTGCGCGCGTCGCTGCGCGCGGGCGAGTCGCTCGATAAGATGGCCGCCTACGACGAGCGTCTGGCTGTGGAGAACATGGCGTTTCTGCCCGACCGCTACGACGCGCGCTCGTACTCGGACAAGTTGTTCCAAAAGATGAGCCAGGTGATTTTGGACCTGGGCGAGACCGAGAGTTGCATTATCGAAGGCCGCCTGTCCGATTATCTGCTTCGCAACAACCCCAACCACATTGCCGTGTTGGTGACCGCACCCTTTGAGGACCGCGTCGAGATCGTGCGCAAGAAGCGCGGCCTTAACAAAAAGAAGGGCGCCAAGCTGGTCAAGCAGCAGCAGAAGGCGCGCGAGGCGTTCTATAAGCGCTATAGCGCCGGAAAGTGGAAGATGACGAGCGGTAAAGACATCGTCGTCAACCGCGCCAAGCTGGGTCGCGAGGGCTGCAAGGACGTCATCGCCGCCGCCTACCGCTACAAGGTGGCGCAGCTCGAAGACTAACCGACCAAAACCACCACGAAGGCGCCACCCCTTTATGGTGGTCGGGCGGCCGGTATAAAAAAGTCCCCGCCAGGCGTGTGCTCGACGGGGACTTTGCCGTTTGGTTGCTAGCGCTGTAGGTGATTACTCGCCCAGCAGGCTCTTGGTGATGGAGGCAGCGGCCTTCTTGCCGGCGCCCATCGCCAGAATGACCGTAGCGGCACCGGTGACGATGTCGCCGCCGGCCCAGATGCGGGGATCGGTGGTCTGGCCGGTC
>JAGZWV010000014.1 GCA_018378775.1 Collinsella sp.
CTCCGTCGCCAGGAGGAAGAGCTCGACCTTCTCCCTGCTGTACATGCGAACCTCCAGTCCGGACCGCTTCACGGTCCAACTTTCTGTCCGCACCCCCAAACAGTCCCTATTTCACCGCAACTTATGAAGACGCCCCTCAAGCACGGTCCCATCAGGGAAAAGGGCATATATCGACAAAGCGCAATTCAGACCCTTCCAACTTTGTATATGCAGCACCCCAAGTAAAACGCGGCGACCCCTTAGTTACCGCAGGCCGGACACAGGGCTACTCTCCAAATCTTTCCGCAGGACGGAGGAGCCCCCGCAGCGCGAAGCGCGCAGCGGGGGCTCCGACATGTCCGAGGACGATTTGGAGAGTAGCCCTGTGCCCGGCCGACGGGATCCCTAAGCACGCCATGCTTCTTATGTGCAGCAAAGCTAATGCTGCTAAAATACAAAGCGCTCATGTAGTTTAAACGCACGACGATAAGGAGCACCAGTGGGTAACCACTTCCGTACCTCCGGTGCGGGCGATGATGCCCCCAAGACGCAGGCAGGCGTCCAGGGCAGTCGTTTCGCCACTCCGGATTCAGAGGGCCAGCCTGTTGCTCAGGCCCCCGCTCAGCCGGCAGATCAGGCACAGCCGGCATCCGATCCCTTTGCCTACAATCCAACCAGCGATGTCGCGCTTTCCGGCACGGCGGGTTTTGAGCCCGTTCAGGCCGTGACCGCTCGCGTGGAGCAGCCTCAGGCTGGTGCCGCCACGCCGCAGCCTACCATGGCCGGCATTCCCGACCCCTTGGCCCCTGCGACGCCGGCTCCGCAGCCTGCGCAGTCCGGTCTCTTTGCCGCTATTCCCGACCCCACGCAGCCTGCTGCCCCGGTGGTCGAGAGCGATCAGGCAGCCGAGGTCGCAAGCCTCGATAACGCGCTCAACAACCCCGATTTTACGTCGGTGTTTGCGCCCATCGATCCGCAGGCCAGCCGCAAGAAGATGGCCAAGCAGGCCGGTGTCGAGCCCGTCATCCTTATGGAGCATGTCACCAAGATCTATCCGGCACAGCCCAACAAGCCTGCACTCGACGACATCAACATCGAGATCTATCCGGGCGAGTTCGTCTTCCTGGTCGGTCACTCCGGCTCGGGTAAGACCACGCTGCTGTCGACGCTCAACCGTGACGTCAAGCCGACGAGCGGCCGCATCCTGGTTGCCGGTCAGGACCTCATGAAGATCAAGAACCGCAAGGTTCCGTTCCTGCGCCGCCAGATTGGCGCCGTGTTCCAGGACTTTAAGCTTCTGCCGCAAAAGACCGCCTACGAAAACGTGGCGTTTGCCCTGCAGTGCATCGGCAAGCCCAAGGGCGTCATTCGCAGCCAGGTGCCCGAGGTGCTGCGTCTGGTCGGCCTGGCCGATCAGATGGACTCGCTGCCCGACCAGCTTTCCGGTGGCGAGCAGCAGCGCGTTGCCGTCGCCCGCGCTATGGTCAACCGTCCGCCGCTGCTGATCTGCGACGAGCCGACGGGCAACCTCGACCCGGCGATCTCGCTGGGCATCATGAAGCTGCTCGAGCGTATTAACCGCACCGGCACCACCGTGATCGTCGCCACGCACGACCGCGAGATGGTCGATAGCATGCACCGTCGCGTGATCGCCCTCGAGGGCGGCCACGTTATTCGCGACCAGGAGAGGGGAGGTTACGGCAACTATGGCACCAACTAACGTGGGCTACTCCTTCAAAGAGGCAATCAGCCACTTCTTCCGTAACTGGACTACCTCGCTCGGCGCCGTCATCACGATCTTCCTTTCGCTGTTTATCATCGGCCTGTTCATTATGGGTTCCGCGATGCTGAACTCCGTGATCGGTACCGTCGAGGATCAGGTTGTCATTAATGCCTTTATTAGCGATGACGCCGATCAGGCAGACATCCAGGCCTTTGAGGCCGAGCTCAAGACGTGGAGCAACGTCAAGTCCGTGACCTATAAGGATAAGGACGACGCGCTGGCCGAGTACACGAGCAAGATGTCGGGTAACGCCGACGCCACCATGAGCGCGCTCGACGGCCAGAACCCGCTGCCCGCCTCGTTTGCGATTGAGATGGACGATCCGTCTCAGGTCGAGAGCACGGCCAAGAAGCTCAAGAAGGATGCCGATTTCCAGAAGATCGCGGATGACGGCGACGTCAACGCGAGCGTGCTGTACGGCCAGGAGGAAGTGAGCCGCCTGTTCCAGGTGACCAACTACATCCGCATCGCCGCCGTGGTGCTCGTTGGCCTTCTGACCTTTATCGCATTCATCTTCATCAACAACACGATTCGCCTGTCCATTACGGCGCGTCGTCGTGAGATTGCGATTATGCGTCTGGTCGGCGCCAGCAACGGCTTCATTCGTGGCCCGTTTATCACCGAGGGCGTACTGCAGGCCATTTTGGGCTCGCTGCTTTCCATCGGCGTTCTGGAGCTGCTGCGCAATCTGATGATTCCGCGTTTGCAGGAGAGCATCGGCTGGATGTCGTTTGCCCTGCCGATGCAGTACTACCTGGTGACCTATGCTGCGCTGATTCTGGTCGGCGTGATTATCGGCCTCTTTGGTTCTGCCATCGCCATGCGTCGCTACCTGCGCGTGTAGGCATGCCTGGAATTCATCCCTTCCAACGGGTCGTCTCTTATGGGGCGGCCCGTTTTTTGATCCCTAGGGGACGGCAGGAAAGCGAATCATTTGGGTAGACTCTTTGGAGTTCGCAATCGATAGTTAGGAGGCGCCATGGGGCGCAATAACAAGCATAAGCGTGGAGCTCGCAATAAGCGCGGGCCGGTGCGCAGCGAACGCCGTCCGAGCCTGACCGGGCGCGTGCAGCTCCATGAGCACAGTGCCTACGTTGTAACCGAAAACGGCGACTACAAGGTTATGGGTCGCGGCAAGCGTGAGATCATGGACGGCGATACCGTTGCCGTGAGCATTAAGAATAGCCCGCATGGCGAGCGTCGCGCCGTGATCGAGGGCGTAGTTGAGCGCGCAGCCATAAGCGTGGTGGGTACGTACCAGACCGCCGGTCCGCTCGGTGTGATCGAGCCGCTCGATTCGCGCTTGAAGGCCGACTTCTTCATTTTGCCCGAGGATACCTCGGCGGATCGTCTGGGTGTCCACCCGGGTGATGCCGTTGTCGCGCGCATTTTGACCTACCCGACGCGCCTGGAATCGGGCACCGTGACGATCGAACGCCGCATTGGCGGAGATGACGCGCCCGATTTGGGCGTTCAATATGTGATGGCGCGTTACGGCTATACCGATAGCTATCCCGAGACCGCGCTAGACGAGGCCGAGGGGCTTTCGCTCGATGTGTCCGCGGCGCTTAAGGACCCGCTCCGCCGCGATCTGCGCGACCGCTTTGTCATCACGATCGACCCGGTCGACGCGCGCGACTTTGACGATGCCATTTCGCTGGAGCGCACGCCCGAGGGTGGCTACAAGCTGGGTGTGCATATCGCCGACGTTTCACACTATGTGGCTTGGGACGGGCATATCGATCTTGAGGCTCGCCATCGTACGACATCGGTGTATCTGGCCGATCGCGTGCTTCCCATGCTGCCCGAACGCCTGTCCTGTGACCTGTGCTCGCTTCGCCCTGACGAGGACCGTCTTGCGTTTACCGTCGATATCGAGCTCGATGCGCATGGTCGCGTGCGGCATTACGATCCGTACCCCAGCGTGATTCGCTCGCGTGTGCGTATGGACTATGACGGCGCCGAGGCTCTGCTGGTGCGTGCCGGCGCGGTTGAGTATTCGGTGCTGGAGGGTGCGGCCGAGGATGTTGCGGCTGCTGAGACCTCGCGCGAGGAAGCGCTTGAGCGCGGTCTTGCGTGCGAGGAGACCGCCCGCGGCTACAACATCGACCTCGGCGATTTCCTTGTCGCCGCTAACGAACTCGCCGAACTTCGCCGTCGCATTCGTCGCGCCCGCGGCTCAGTCGATTTTGACACGGCCGAGATTCGCGCTCTATTGGATGAGGACGGAGTGCCCGTGCAGATTGTGGCGCGTGAGCGTTCGTGTGCCACGTCGCTTATCGAGGAAGCCATGCTGCTCGCCAACGAGTGCGTTGCAGAGTGGCTGGCGGACCGTGATATCGAGGCCTGCTATCGCGTGCATGAGGATCCGAGCCCCGATAGCCTGCACGGTGCCGCCGTTGCGCTGGCGCAGCTAGGCATCATCGACGATCGCCGTGCTGCCGGTATTGCCCTGGGGAGTCCCGATGAGCTGCAGGCTGCAGTCGATGCTGCCGCCGGTACGGCCAACGCACCGCTTGTTAACACGCTGCTTCTGCGCAGCATGCAGCGCGCGCTGTACAAGCCGCGCAACGAGGGCCACTTTGCGCTCGCCGCGCTGTGCTACTGTCACTTTACGAGTCCCATCCGTCGCTACCCCGATCTGGTGGTGCACCGCGTGCTCAAACTGCAGTTGGCCTATGAGCAGCTCGGCGGCAAGGACGCCTTGGTCCGTACGCCGCGGCTGATCGGCAAGGGGCGCGAGTCGCTGCCGCGCATTCTGCCGCAGATCTGCCGCGCATGTAGCGATGCCGAGCGCGCGGCAGATGCCGCCAGCCATGCGACGCAAAAGATCAAGATTGCCCAGTACTATGAGGACCGTCTGGGCGAGCGCTATGCCGGAACCGTCTCGTGGGTTAGCAGCATGGGCCTTTTTGTGCGCTTGGATCTAACGCAGGTCGAAGGCTTGGTTTCGATCAAGAGCCTGGGCAACGAGTGGTTCGAGTTCGACGAGGACGCGCTAACGCTCACAGGTGCCGACACGGGCGCCCGTTACGAGCTGGGGCAGCGCGTGATCATCGAGGTCTCGCGCGTCAATACCACGCGTGGGCACTTGGACTTTAAGCTTATCCATTAGCCAAATCCCGACTCATGGTGGGGGAGCGGAGGGCGGCCTTTCGGGACCGCCCTCCGCATTTGAATCGTGGCTACCTTGCCGTCTGCTCGGCCGCCCGCTTACCTGCTATTTGAGAGGTAAAACCTACCAAAATAAACCTGTCCCTTTTGGCAGGTTTACAAGAAAGCGGGGATGAGATGGCGACGGTGTACGGTTATGCGCGGGTGAGTTCGCGCGATCAGAATCTGAATCGGCAGCTGGATGCGCTGGGCGCCTATGGCGTGGGCTCAGCGAATATTTATGCCGACCATGCGAGCGGCAAGGACTTCGATCGACCGCGTTATCGCGAGCTGCTGCACGTCCTGGGAGACGGGGACGTGCTGGTGGTGCTTTCTATCGACCGACTTGGTCGTAATTACTCCGAGATTCTTGAGGAATGGCGACGCATTACCAAGGAGCTCGGGGTTGCCATTGTGGTGTTGGACATGCCATTGCTTGACACGCGCGCTAGGGCCAGCGGCGCGCCAGATGTGACCAACGTCCTGATTGCCGATATTGTGCTGCAACTGCTGAGCTACGTGGCGCAGGTGGAGCGCGAGAATATCCATCGGCGCCAAGCGGAGGGAATTGCAGCGGCGCGGGCGCGAGGGGTCCGTTTCGGTCGACCTCGCAAGCCGTGCCCTCCTCAGTTTGAGCTGGTGCGCGATAGCTATGAGGCGGGCGATATTACCCGCAGCCAGGCAGCAAAGTGCCTGGGCGTGTGCGTGGGGACGTTCGATCGCTGGATGCGCGAGGCGGGGTAGGGGTTTGCGTCGCTTTGTCGCTTCCTGTTGCGATTCAAATTTTGATACGGTGACGATGTCATTTGGGGCTGCACTCGCTCATATTTAAAAAGACGGAGGTTGGCCTTTGGCGCACATGAAGAAAATAATCGGGTGGACCGCGATCGCTCTGTTCGCCGCAACGCTGGCGGGCATCTGGGTGCTGACGGAGCAAAACGCAGTGCAGACGTCGTTGCTGAGCGAGTCCACCGCGCGCGTGGTGGAGGGTCAGGCTACGGGCGTTCAGGCCGCCGATGCCACGGGTGAAGCCCAGACGGAGAACGGAATGACCGGGGGCACCGATTCGGCTGCCTCGAATGTCCGGTCTGGCCGACTTGCTTCCATTCGCATGTGGGTGGGCACAAACGTCCGTCGCGTTGCCCATACCGTAGAGTTTTTCTTCGTCGGATTGTTCGCCTCGGTGGTCGTGGTCTGCTTTTCCAGGCGTCCGTGGAGCGTATGCTCCCGTTGCGTGCCCGTATTGCTCTTTTGCGCCGCCCGCTCCGTTGGCGATCAGGTACATAAGATCTTTGTTCCCGGCAGGCATTTCGACGTTATCGATTTAGGATTCGATGCTGCGGGCTATGTCACCGCCATGCTGTTGGTATTGCTGGCGGCGGCGTTGGTGCGCCATGCGACTCGGCCGATCGGCGCCCATGCGAGGCGCTAGCCTTAAGACGAGACATCGCGACTGTCTATGCTTCGACATTGACTACAATAACGGCTGCAATCGCGAGTGGTCGTCGATGTGCAGTTTTCCAGACACCTGTTTTCTCTAAGAAAGGAAATCCCATGGCGGTATTGTTTGTTGAATATCCCAAGTGCTCGACCTGTAAGAAGGCCAAGGCATGGCTGGACGAACATGGGGTAGAGTATATCGATCGCGATATCGTTTTGGACAATCCCACGGCTGATGAGCTTGCGACCTGGATTGCTCGTTCGGGGCTGCCGGTGCGGCGCTTCTTTAATTCGTCGGGCATGAAATATCGAGAGCTGGGCCTGAAGGCGCGTCTGGATGCGGGCATGACGGATCAGGAGTGCTACGAGCTGCTGGCGACCGACGGCATGCTGGTCAAGCGTCCGCTGCTGGTGGGCGACGACTTTGCGATTCCCGGCTTTAGGGAAGCGGCTTGGGCCGAGGCGTTGCTGTAGCGGCTGCGGAAAGTGCGACCCGTTTTGAGCTCGGATTCCGGGACGCAGTTTCCGGTTGAAGGGGCTAGCGGAAACCGTATCCCAGTTTGAGCGCGAAATCTGGGATACGGTTTCCGTTTGGGGCCTCTAGGGGAAAGCGCGTCCCGTTCTGGACGTAAATTCCGGGATGAGCTTTCCGGTTGGCGGGCATGCGCACTATCCCGGCTGGCGGGCATATGCGCTAATCCTCAAGCTGTGCCCATTCGTGCGGATCGTAGACCTTTACGTGCTTGTTGGGCTTGCCGCTCCAGTACTCCTCGTCCATAAAGGGCAGATATGCCTGAACGCCGGGGCAGATAAAGGGAATCCGCTGCTGTTGCAGTCGCTCGCGCTGGCGCTGCTCCAGGTGCGCCTCGGATATGACGGTCGGCATACCGGACAGCTCGACGAGGCTTGCCTGGATTCGCTTAAGGTCGGGGAGTCCCGCGTGCCATGACACCCGCATGATCAAAAAGGATGCACGGCGGTATTTTGCCTGCATCACCGTGATGGCGGGGCGCAGTGTGGGATGGATTTTGTCCCGTTCGGGCCAAAGGTCGGCAGTGATCTCGAGGCCCAGGGTCTCCCATAGGTAATCAAGCTCTTCGTCCATGGCGCCTCGATATCTACGCGATCATTGATGCTTCGATTGTGTTGCCTGGTGCTATCGTTTTCGCGGTAGAATCTGCCAACGGTTGACGGCTACCGCTCGCGGCGTTTTGCCCCTCGTGTACAGCGGTCGGCTTCACAGGTCCTTCACGGGTTGGACTAAATTAGGCCAATTTGACTGAATTTCAAAAAAGTCATAATTGGGGCTTGCGTCACGGCGAGACTTCCCGTATATTTCTTTCTTGCGCAAAGGCACAGCCGAGCGCAGCGATGCAGTCATTGGGATGTCGTCTAATGGCAGGACAGCGGATTCTGGTTCCGTCAATGGGGGTTCGACTCCCTCCATCCCAGCCATTGCATTTGCTACATATGGCCCGTTCGTCTAGCGGTTTAGGACGCCGCCCTCTCAAGGCGGAGATCACCAGTTCGAATCTGGTACGGGCTACCAAAATTGAACGCCCGGGCCTCGTAAGAGACCCGGGTTTTGTGTATTGACCGTATATACGGCGCCTGCCGTGTTTCGCTCAGATCGAGGAGTAGCCATGGATCTGCCCATCAGCTTGCAAGACATCACGTATGCCGAGAACTATCTGGCGCAGGGCGACTTGGCTACGGCGACGCCGCTGCTGGAGCGTCTGGTGGAGCTCGCCGAGGAGTATATTGATGCTGAGTGCAAGACGGAGGAGAAGCGTCAATACTTTAGCTTCGATAGCAAGTTTGAGCGCTTGGCCTATCGCCGCGTGGAGAAGGATCCGCGCGAGCTCGTGCAGGTCGAGGTGCCGTTTGACCGCCTGTACTCTGACATGGCGTTTGCCTACATTCGCCAGCAGGATTATGTGAGCGCTCGTAATGCCCTGATGCAGGCTGTGCGTTGGGACCCCATGAACTGCAACTATCGCTTGGATTTGGCCGAGCTGTTCCGCGCACTCGAGGACAAGCAGGAATGGGCATCGCTCTCGTTCTCGGTGCTGGAGCGTGCAAGCGATGGCAAGTGCGCCGCCCGCGCTTACGCCAATCTAGGTCAGTACTTCTTGGAGCCCGAGACCGAGAACGTTTCGGCTGCCGTGGGCTGCGCGCGTCTGGCGCTGCGCCTGGCGCCCAACGATGCGCATACGACGCGCCTGCTCAACAAGATTCATACCACCTATCCGGATGCCGCTGATGAGAGCGACGACCACGTGATGGGTGAACTGGCCCTGCAAGGCGTGCCGACCTCGCCTTCGGCCGAGATTGCCATCTGCCTGATTATGTGCGCGACCGATGCTGCAAGCGACGGCGACAAGCAGGAGGCGACGCGCCTGACGGTGCGTGCTCGCGACTTGGTGGGCGAGGAGGCCTGCGCGGCGATTATCAAACTGGTGCGCGAGAGCGATGCCGAGCTCAATGCCGAGCGCAAGGCAAAGCGTGAGGCTGCGGGCTCAAACGCCGATGGCGCCAAGGAGGCCGGCGATGCCCAGTAAGCGCGAGCGCAAACTCATTTCCAAGAATCGCTCGGCACATCACGAGTACTTTATCGATGAGACGTTTGAGTGCGGTATTGAGCTGAGCGGCACCGAGGTCAAGTCGATTCGCGAGCGCGCCTGTCAGATCACTGACACTTTTGCGCTGATTCGTGGCGGCGAGTGCTGGCTCGTCGGACTGCATATCCACCCTTATAGCCATGGTGGCGTGTGGAATCGCGATCCCGACCGTCGGCGTCGTCTGCTGCTGCACCGCAAGGAGATCGACTTTCTTGACGGCAAACTTCGCAACCGTGGTTATGCGCTGGTTCCGTTGGAGCTCTACTTTAATACCGACGGCCGCGTAAAGCTGCTGCTGGGTCTGGGTCGCGGCAAGAAGCTCTACGACAAGCGCGAGGACATGGCCAAGCGTGATGTCCAACGCGAGATCGACCGCGCCCTCAAGGAACGCAACCGGTAGGCGCTCTATATAAGTTGCGGTGAGATACGGACTGTTTTGCCTGTTTGAGGGGCTATTCAGTCCCTATTTCACCGCAACTGCGGGTGTCTCATCTTTCCTACTGTTCTGACACATATGTTTCAAAGGCGGCGTCCGTTATGGGTGCTGCCTTTTTTGTGGGTACATACATCCATGAGGTTCCAACCCGAGCTAGGGGAGTGATCGTTATGGACAAAACTGCGTTCTTTACCATGCCGAGCGGCCTGTACGTGGTGAGCTCCGCTGCAGACGGGCTGCGCGCCGGCTGCGTCATCAACACGGCGGTGCAGGTGACGTCCATGCCGCCGCGCATTTCGGTTGCCGTGAACAAGGACAACGTCACCTCGGGCGTCATCGCATCGGCCAAAGCGTTCGCGCTGACCGTGATCGATCAGACCGCCGACATGCTCTACATCGGTAACTTTGGGTTCCGCACCAGCAGCGATTATGACAAGTTTGCCAAATACGAGACCCGCGAGACGGCTCTGGGCATGCCCTATGTGCCCGAGCACGCGACGGCCCTGTTTAGCTGCCGTTTGATCGACACTGTGGATGTGGGCACGCACCTGCTCTTTATCGGCGAGGTGGAGAACGCCGAGCGCTTGAGCGGCGAGGCCCCGCTGACCTATGACTACTATCACAAGGTCTTGAAGGGCAAGACGCCTCCGAAGGCGTCATCGTATCAAGGCTAGAAATGTTTTAAAAATACTTGCATTATATTATTGAGAATCTATACTGATAAATGAAGTACATCACCAGTCGCGTTCGAGAGGAGAACATCATGGCTGAGGAGAAGAAGACGTATAAGTTCGTGTGCGTCGTTTGCGGTTACGAGGTTGAGGTCGATACGCCCGAGCTGCCCGAGGACTACGTGTGCCCGGTATGCGGCGTCGGTCCCGATCAGTTTGAGCTCGTCGAGGAGTAACTCGTAGACACACGGCGATTAGCCATACAGAGCTCTGTCCAAGGGTCCCGGCTGGATATTCCGGCTGGGACCCTTTTGATTTATCTGACGGTTTAAAACGGCCTTACGTGTTACAGATTGAGACGTTATATCTGGACGGCCACGCCATCCCAATTACATCCCCGTTAGCAGCACGATGTCGAGAATCGTCACGATGACGCCGATCCCTACGAGCAGCGCGTTGAGCGGGCGCGAGTTGGCGTATTTGCCCATGACGCGGGCTGAGCTGGTGAGCCGTATGAGCACAAAGACCGTAATCGGCAGCTGGAGCGACAGCAGTGCCTGACTCCAGATGAGACCTTCAAAAGGATTTGGGACGACCAGACACGCCGCCACTGCGCCGGCGAAACAGGCCGCTACCCCGATCGAGGAATGTCGGTCGTGGATGTCGTATTCCTCGTCGAACATGCCCGCCGAAATGGTGCCCGCCGCCATGCCCGCCGTCACACTACTCGATATGCCCGCAAACAGCAGTGCCACCGCAAAGATAGTCGAGCTCGCCGGGCCCAAGATGGGGGAGAGCGTGTCCGCTGCGACGGCGAGGTCGTCTACGACAATGCCGTGCGCAAAGAAGGTCGTTGCGGCCAGGATGACCATGGCCGAGTTGATCGCCCAGCCCACGCCCATCGAAAAGAGCGTGTCGAAGAGCTCGTAGCGCAGACGTTCCTCGATAATCTGCTCGCCTTGGCCTTCGAAGTGCATGGATTGGATGACCTCGGAGTGCAGGAAGAGGTTGTGAGGCATAACGACCGCGCCTAGGACACTTACGATAATCGCGGCCGAGCCGGTGGGCATACTGGGTGTGATCCAGCTTGCGGCGGCCTGCGGCCAGTCGACCTTGACCAGCGTAAGCTCAGCCAAAAACGAGAGTCCTACCACGCCTACGAAGGCGATGATCCAGCGTTCGGCACGCTTGTAGGAGTTCGTCATGAGCATCGCCATCGATACTGCCGCCACGATGACGCAGCCGGCGCGCACGGGCAGTCCAAAGAGCATCTGGAGCGCAATCGCGCCGCCCAGGATCTCGGCCATGGCGGTGGCGATGGTCGCGAGGTAGGCACTGGCGAGCACCGTGCGCCCAACGAAGCGGGGGAGAAAGCGGGTCGTGGCCTCGGCAAGGCAGACGCCCGTGGCGATGCCCAAGTGCGCCGCGTTGTGCTGCAGCACGATGAGCATGATCGTGGACAGCGTGACGATCCACAACAGCGCGTAGCCAAACTGCGAGCCGGCGGCCATGTTGGAGGCCCAGTTCCCCGGATCGATAAAGCCGACGGTCACGAGCAGCCCGGGGCCGATATGCCGTGCAATGTCTAGGCCTCCGTGACCACCGGTGCGTCGGGAGCCAAAATGATGTTTGAGATGGTTGAGCATGGTGAGCTCCTGCGTGCCGTTTGTTTGACGCCGCAAAGGATACCCGTTTTAGGCTAAAAAGTTAATCAAAGCTAACAAAATTGTTGTATTTGAATAGGATGGTGAAAGGGGGGTTACCGAAATGTCTTGATCTGTAACATCTAGGCGCCAAAATTGGGTCTTCCTGTTACAGATTGAGATGTTTGAAGAGGTGAGTTTGCAGGCCGAACTTGGGGCCTATGTTGTCGTCCTTGAGGTCGGCGGTGCCCACTCGCAGGGCGCGCGTTACGCAATTGTTTCGAAACGGGCGGGAAACACAACGGGCCGGCGATGCACCTAGTATGCCTAGTCAACTGACTGTCTAACACCTAGGGGAGGATCGCGATGCAGGCAGATTCCGCTCAGCAGCAGGGCCTTTATCGCCCCGAATTCGACCACGATGCATGTGGCATCGGCGCGCTTGCCGATATCAACGGCGAGCGCCATCACCAGATTCTGGACGACGCGCTGTCCATTCTGGTCAACTTGGAGCACCGCGGCGGCACGGGACTCGAGAAGAATACCGGCGACGGCGCCGGCATCCTGTTCCAGGTTCCGCATCATTTTTTCCGCAAAGAGGCTCAAAAGTGCGGCCAGATTCTGCCGGCAGAGGGCGACTATGGCGTGGCCATGCTGTTCTTCCCGCAGGACGACAAGGGCGTAGAGGATGCCCGTCGCGTGTTTGAGGAGGGCTGCGCCGAGGCCGGCGTGCCGCTGCTCTTTTGGCGCGAGGTGCCCGTCGACCCGCACGACCTGGGCGAGACGGCCCGCGCCTGCATGCCTACTATCCTGCAGGCTTTCCTGGGCCGTTCGGACGACACGCTCGCCGGCGATGCCTTTGAGCGTCGCCTGTACGTGTGCCGCCGCACCATCGAAAAGAAGGCCGACGCTGAGTTCGCCCTGCGCGACAAGATCTTCTATGTGTGCTCCATGAGCTCGCGCACCATCGTGTACAAAGGTATGCTGGTCGCCACGCAGATGCGCCGTTTCTTCATCGACCTCAACGACGCCGCTGTCAAAACGGCCGTGGCGCTCGTCCACTCGCGCTACTCCACCAACACCACGCCCAGCTGGGAGCGCGCACATCCCAACCGCTTTATCATCCACAACGGCGAGATCAACACCCTCAAGGGCAACGTCAACTGGATTCGCGCCCGCGAACCCAACCTGTACAGCCCCGTGCTGCAGCACGATCTTGAGCGCGTGATGCCCATCATCAACCGCGAGGGCTCCGACTCCGCGATTCTGGACAATGTGCTTGAGTTTTTGGTCATGAACGGTCGTCCGCTCACGCGTGCCGCATCCATGCTGCTGCCCGAGCCGTGGGACCACAACGACAGCCTGAGTGAGGAGCGCCGCGCCTACGACGCCTACCAGTCCATGCTCATGGAGCCGTGGGATGGCCCGGCGGCCATCGCCTTTACCGACGGTCGCACGCTGGGTGCCGCCCTCGACCGTAACGGCCTGCGTCCCGCCCGCTACTATGTGACGCGCGACGGTCGCTTTATGCTGGCAAGCGAGGTGGGCACCATCGAGGTGAGCCCCGAGAACATCCTGACGAGCGGCTGTCTGGGGCCGGGCCAGATGCTCGAGGTCGATTTTGCCCGCGGCCGCGTGATCTACAACGACGAGCTGCGCGCCCGCTATGCCAAGGAAAAGCCCTACCGTGATTGGATTGCCGAGGAGACGCTGACCGTTGACGCGCTCGATGAGCCCGTTGCGGCAACGCCCGCCGAGGACGCTGAGGTGCCCGCCGCCGTGCGTATGGCAAAGCTCGGCTACCACTGGGATGACGTCGACGAGGTCGTGCGTCCCATGGCCCAGCAGGGCAAGGCCCCGCTCGCCTCGATGGGCATCGATGCGTCGCTGGCCTGTCTGTCCAAGAAGACGCGTTCGTTCTTCGACTACTTCTATCAGCTGTTCGCCCAGGTCACGAACCCGCCGATCGACGCCCTACGCGAGCATATGGTCACCTCGACCACGCTCTACCTGGGCAACCACGGCAACCTGCTCGAGGATTCCCGCACGGCCTGCCAGCTGGTGCGCTTGGAGCGTCCGCTGCTGAGCGAGGAGGAGTTCGAGCGTATCTGCGCCATCGACCGCGTGGGCTTTAAGACCCGCCGTTTCCGTGCCGTGTACCGCCGCGATGCCGGCGAGGGCGCGCTGCAGGCTGCGCTCAAGCAGCTTGCCGAAGACGTCGAGGCTGCGGTTCGCGATGGCGTGAACATCGTGGTGCTGAGCGACCGTGCCGCTGCGGGCGAGGTGCCCGTGCCGTCGCTGCTCGCCGTGGGCTGCGTGCACAACCACCTGATCCGTGCCGGCGTGCGTACCTTTGCCGACATCGTGGTGGAGTGTGGCGACGCCGTGTCCTCGCACGACTTTGCGGCGCTGGTGGGCTACTCCGCGAGCGGCATCTATCCGTACAACGCGCATGCGTGCATTCGCGACTTGGCGGCGCACGGCGATCTGGACGTGACAGCCGAGCAGGGCATCGCCAACTACAACAAGGCTGCGACCGCCGGCATCGTCTCCATCATGTCCAAGATGGGCATCTCCACGGTGCAGAGCTACCACTCCGCGCAGATCTTCGAGGCCGTGGGCTTTACGCCGGAGTTTGTCAACGCGTACTTCGCCGGCACGGTGAGCCGTGTGGGCGGTATGGGTGTCGAGGACGTCGAGCGCGAGCAGAATGAGCGCTACGACGCCGCGCTCGCTATCCTTAAGAGCCCGGCTCCCGATCAGCTGCCCACGTTGGGTCTGACCAAGTGGCGCCCGCTCGGCGGCGAGGATCACCTCATCGATCCGCAGACTGTCTACTTGCTGCGGACCGCCTGCCGTGAGGACAGCTACGACACCTTTAAGGAGTACAGCGCCCGCCTGCACCGCACCGGCCGTGCCGTGCGCCTGCGCGACCTGCTGGACTTTGATGCCGGCGGCCGCACCCCGGTGGCACTCGACGAGGTCGAGCCCGCGCTCAACATCGTTCGCCGCTTTAACACCGGCGCCATGTCGTACGGTTCCATCAGCAAGGAAGCACACGAGTGCATGGCCATCGCCATGAACCGCCTGCACGGCCGTTCCAACTCGGGCGAGGGCGGCGAGGATCCGCGCCGCGAGACCCCGCTGGCTAACGGTGACTCCAAGAATTCCGCCATCAAGCAGGTGGCAAGCGCGCGCTTTGGCGTGACGAGCCGCTACCTGTGCAGCGCCTTTGAGATTCAGATCAAGATGGCCCAGGGCGCCAAGCCCGGCGAGGGCGGCCACCTGCCCGGCAAGAAGGTCTACCCCTGGATCGCCGAGGTCCGTCAGTCCACGCCCGGCATCGGCCTGATCTCGCCTCCGCCGCACCACGACATCTACTCCATCGAGGACCTGGCGGAGCTTATCTTCGATCTTAAGAACGCCAACCCCGGCGCACGCGTGTCGGTCAAGCTGGTCAGCGAGGCCGGCGTCGGCACCATCGCCACCGGTGTGGCCAAGGGTGCCGCCGACAAGATCTTGATCAGCGGCCACAACGGCGGCTCCGGTGCTGCGGCGCGCGATTCGATCTGGCACGCCGGTCTGCCGCTGGAGCTTGGCCTTGCCGAGGCCCAGCAGACGCTGCTGCAAAACGGCCTGCGCTCACGCGTGGTGCTCGAAGCCGACGGCAAGCTCATGGACGGCACCGATGTCGCCGTCGCCTGCCTGCTGGGTGCCGAGGAGTTTGGCTTTGCGACCATGCCGCTCATCTCCATGGGCTGCCTTATGCAGCGCGACTGCCAGCAGGATACCTGCCCGGCCGGCATCGCCACGCAAAACTGTCGCCTGCGTCGCGGCTTCCGCGGCAAGCCCGAGCACGTCGAGCACTTTATGCTCTTTGTTGCCGAGCAGCTGCGCGAGGTCATGGCGAGCCTGGGCTTCCGCACCGTCGACGAGATGGTCGGCCATCCCGAGTGCTTGCGCCAGATTGAGGTCCCGGGCAACCGCAAGGCCAACCTGCTCGATCTGTCGCCCGTGCTGGCGAGCGCGACCTGCGAGTTCGGTGCCCACATCCCGGGTGCCGACGGTCGTCACTTCCTGCCGCAGATGGCTGCGGACAGCGAGCTCGAAAAGACGCTCGACTCCACGTTGTTTGTGCCCTATACGGCCGATGCCCGTGCGCACCTGCGTCCGATTCGCTTCCGCGCCGATATCGCCAACGTCAACCGCTGCGTGGGCACCATCTTGGGCAACGCGGTGACCAAGGCGCATCCCGAGGGCCTGCCCGCCGGCTCCATCACCATCGATTGCGATGGTTCGGCCGGTCAGAGCTTTGGCGCCTTCCTGCCGCGCGGCATTACGCTCAACGTGTGCGGCGACGCCAACGACTACTTTGGCAAGGGCCTTTCGGGCGGCGAGGTGTCGGTGCGCCCCAACCCGCATGCGACCTACAAGTTCGACGAGAACATCATCGTGGGCAACGTTGCGTTCTTTGGCGCTACGAGTGGCCGCGGCTTCATTAACGGCCTGGCCGGCCAGCGCTTTGGCGTACGCAACTCCGGTGCCACGGTGGTGGTCGAGGGCTGCGGCAACCATGGCTGCGAGTACATGACGGGAGGTCTGGCGCTCATCCTGGGCGAGGTCGGGCAGAACTTCGCCGCCGGCATGACGGGCGGCGTGGCTTACGTCTTTGACCAGTACGGCACGCTCGATGCCCGTGTGAACCACGAGAGCGTTGAGCTTAAAGCCCCGACGGCCGGTGAGCTGGCGCAGATTCGTGCGCTCGTCCAGGAGCACGTGGACGCGACGCAGAGCCCGCGCGGCATTAAGTTGCTCTACAGCTTTGAGACGATGAGCAAGCACTTTGTGAAGGTCATTCCGACCGAGTACGAGCGCGTGCTGGCGATTGTCGCCGCCGCCGAGGCCGTCGGCAAGACGCATGAGCAGGCCGAGGAGCTGGCGTTTGACATTGTGACCGGTCGCGCCGACGCCGCCGATGTCGCTCGCTTTGATGTGGCGGGTGGTGTCGCTGGCGCTGTGCCCGCCGCCAGCTCTGTTGCTTCGACCAAGAAGGAGGCGTAAGTGCCATGGGTAAGCCCGGTGCTTTTCTTGATATCGATCGCGTGACCCACGAGCTGCGCCCCGTGGAGGAGCGCAGCCGCGATTTCGATCCGCTGTACGTGGAGCTCGACGACGATGCGCGCCGTGCCCAGGCGAGCCGCTGCATGATGTGCGGTGTGGCGTTTTGTCAGATGGGCGCGAGCTTTGGCAAGGCACGTCCGAGCGGCTGTCCGCTGCACAACCTGATTCCCGAGTGGAACGAGCTGGTGTACCGCGGCCGTTGGGACGAGGCTGCCGAGCGCCTGTCACTCACCTCGCCCATGCCCGAGTTCACGAGTCGCGTGTGCCCGGCGCTGTGCGAGGCCGCATGCAACCTGGGCTCGGTCGATGGCCAGCCCACGACGATTCATGACAACGAGCGCGCGATCAGCGACCATGAGTGGGCCAACGGCGGTCCGCACCGCTTTGAGCCGGCAGGGGAGGGTGCACCCACGGTTGCCGTGGTGGGTTCCGGTCCCGCTGGTCTGGTGGCAGCATGGGAGCTTGCGCGTCGTGGCGCCCGCGTGACGGTGTTTGAGCGCGACGACCGCCCGGGCGGTCTGCTCATGTACGGCATTCCCAACATGAAGCTCGAGAAGTCCGTGGTCGAGCGTCGCGTGGCGCTCATGCGCGAGCTGGGCATTGTGTTCGAGCTGAGTGCCGACGTGAGCGATTCCAAGGTTACCGCCAAGCTCGACGACTTTGACGCCGTCGTGGTGGCTGCCGGCGCCCGTGCTCCGCGTGGGCTTTCGGCTGCGAACATTGATGCCCCGGGCGTGGTGTATGCCGTGGACTACCTGGCGGCTTCGATCGTCTCGGTGCTCGATGGCGGCGAGCCCGCGGTGAACGCGCGCGGCCTGGACGTTGTGGTCATTGGCGGCGGCGATACCGGTAACGACTGCGTGGGCACCGCGGTACGTCAGGGTGCGCGCAGCGTGCGCCAGTTTGAGTTCTTGCCGGCGGCGCCTGATGCGCGCGCGGCGAGCAACCCCTGGCCGCAGTGGCCCAACGTGAAGAAGACCGATTATGGCCAGCAGGAGGCCATCGCTGCCATGGGCGGCGAGATGCGCGCTTGGGGTGTGGATACGCTCGAGGTACTGTTGGACAAGAAGGGTGCGGCCGCGGGCCTGCGCGTGGTCGATCTGGATTGGTCGGCTGGCAAGCCCGAGCGCATCGCGGGCTCCGAGCACGAGGTGCCGGCCCAGCTGGTGCTCATCGCCTGCGGCTTTACGGGTCCCGAGCATGGCGTGTTCGACGCCGTTGGCGTGCCTGTTGCCACCGCTGGTCGTCCGCTGCCGGTGATGGCTGCCGAGGGCTCGCACCTTGCGGCCCGTGTCGACGGCGTCGCCGCGGATGCCGCGCCGGTGTATGTTGCCGGTGATGCTCGCAACGGCAGCTCGCTCGTGGTGAACGCTATGGCCGATGCCCTGGCCTGCGCGGCCGAAGTCGCCGATGCGCTGGAGCTGTAAAGTAGTCATTTAAGAACGTCCCCAATGACTAGTCATTTTTTGTCTAGTCGTTGGGGACACTCTTTGCGAGCGATTTGCTCGTTTGTCGACGTACGGGTGTTTATTTGTCGACTTCTTGGGCTGTGGTCACCTGTTGTTTCTGTGGTGGCTGTGGGTATCTGGCTCAAAAGGGCGGGTTGGCCGTCTATGTTTACCTGCGGTTTTGTTGCGGTGCGCATTTTCGGTCAAGCTTTTCGTCAAGTGTTTGGTCAGCATCTGGTTTGCAGCCGGAGGCCTATTTTGCCCGCGCTGGTCGTGGCCGACCACCCTCCTCGTAAGCTCAAATTGAGGTCTATCAGTTTGAGGAGGATGCCATGACTGACCACGCTTTAGACCGACCGCAGCTAGCCGAAGCCGTCGGCAACGATATTGCCGACATGGCCCATTTTTGGATGCTGCGGAAGTTCCAGTTTTTGGAGCCGGCGCGCGAACAGTTCGAGATCATTGTCGACCCGTGGCTCAGCTATTGCACCGAGCCTTCGCAAAACGAAATCATGGCCTACAACATGGCGTTTACCGATTGGCTGCTCTTCGAGCGCTCCTATCGCCATGGCAAGACGCTGCTCGAGCTGTATGTTGACGAGCCGCCGGCATCGCTTTTGCCTGCCTCGCTCAAGCGGCTCGAGCAGGTACGCGACACGCAGTATTTCTCGCGCTTTGGCATTTTGGACAAGGATCCTGCGAACGGCATGGTTGCGCTGAAGGATACGCGCACCGACCGTCGCTTTGATGTCTACGACCCGCATATCGTGCAAAAGGAGCATTGGAGCGACGGCGCGATTGCGGTGCGCCTCGCCTGCGTCGACGATGTCTGGCTGACGGCGGGACAACTCTATCTGTATGACATCGCACGCCTGAGTGACACGGCGGTCGATGGGCCTGGTGCGGTGCATCCGGAGGACCTGCAGGATGGCTTTGACACCTCGTGCATCAGTTTCTTCTTGCGTCTGGTCCGCGACATCATGGGCGCCCAGGGGCGGTACGTAAAGTCGCTCAACATCTACGAGCAGGAGTGGGAGTAGGGGATGTGACTGGCGTCTCCTGCTGCCCCTGACTTTGTCTCAATCTGTAACGTTTAGGGACAAAAAACCGGTCTACCTGTTACAGATCGAGACGAACGCTTGGGCGCCGCTGGTTTGTCTAAATCTGTAACGTTTGGGGGCTGGAGAACGTCTAACTGTTACAGAACGAGACGTTTGGCACCTGGTTGGGGGAATGTCTCAATCTGTAACATCTACAGGTCAAAATTCGACCTACCTGTTACAGATTGAGACGGAAGGTTGGCGGCTGCCGAAAGATCTTGTTCTGTAACAACTAGAGGCTCAAAGACTGTCTTCCTGTTACAGATCAAGACATTTGTCAGCGGAGGCAACGGTGACGATGGTCCATTTGTCTGACGTGGTGGTGATGAAAGTGTCTAATACCGTTCTCAAACACAAACATGCGACTCGCAACACGTTGGCGCGGAATAGGATGCTCGCGCGGCTCACGGAGACGGCCAAGCAAGGTGCGCTGCTCGCAACGCATGACAATACCGAGCTCATGTGGCTGCGACGCCATGTTGGAACCGACGATATCGCGGAGCCCGAGCCGTACCTGTTCTGTTTTCAGCATGATTGGGATGCATTGACGCCGGCGGAGCGAGCGCTGAGGACTATCAAAGGGCTTGCGGAGTTTCATCCCGATTGGGCGTTTTGGGGCTATGACGCGGCGCTTTTGTGGGGTCTGGAGGTGCCGAATGATCTGCTCGGGCCACGATATCTTGTTAAGACGGGTTGCTCGGTGCCGCTGAGTGCAGGATGTCGGCTGTTGCGTCCGCAGGCGGCGGGTGCACTTGAACAAGCCGACGGCGTGCAGGTGACGTCGTTTTGGCGCACGGTGGAGGATTGCTTACTGCGTGCGCCGTTCTCCTACGGGTTGGCGATTGCCGATTCTGCACTGCGGGCGAAAGGCGTATCACGTTGGGATTTGTGCGAGCGCCTCCGCGCCGATTGCGAGGGCAGGCGAGGGTATCGCAGGGCACAGGTGATTGCGTCGTATGCGGACGGGCTGTCCGAAAACGGCGGCGAGTCTCGGTTCCGAGCGTTCTTTATTGCGTACGGCTTTCCAGTTCCGGAGCTGCAGGTGGAGTTTCGCGACCCGCTCGATCCGAGCCAGGCGTTTCGCGTCGACTATTTTTGGCGGCTCATGGACGGGACGTGTGTCATCGGCGAGCTCGACGGAAAGGGGAAGTACACCTTGCAGAACGGCGAGGGTCGGGAGTCGGTCGACCCATTCGTGGCAGAACGTCAGCGAGAGTCCCATCTGACGATGCTCGGGCACAAGGTGCTTCGGTTTACGTTTGATGAACTCAAGAACCCGGGGAAGCTGGCTGAAAAGATGAGGTTGGCGGGTATTCCGCGACGGCCCGATTTGGCTGAGGAGTGGAGACGTCAGTGGTATGGGCGCTGAGAGGTTTTGTCTCGATCTGTAACATCAGGGGGCCCAATAACCCTGTACCTGTTACAGATCGAGACATTCCCCTGATGTTGCTGGGGTGGGGCTGCAACGTATTCCGTCCCCCACATCCCCTCTTCCCTCCGTTAACCGATATGCTCGACTTTAGGTCGCTGCATTAGGTGATAATGGACAAATGTTCATGTTAATCGTGAGGGAGGAGCTCGATATGGCGTCTGCCGATCGTCCCACGTTGTTTATCAATGCGACCGTCTTGGATGGCTCGGAGCATATGGAGCCGCAGCCCGATATGGCCGTGGCCGTTGAGCGCGGTGTCATCACATGGATGGGGCCGAGTGCTGTGGCGCAGGCGCCGGCGGGCGCCGAGGTCATCGACCTGGCAGGGGCGTATCTCATGCCGGGCCTCATCAATATGCATGTGCATCTGTGCGGTTCGGGCAAACCGGTTTCGGCGGGCGATGCGGGCGCGCTGATGAAGAAGCTCGATAATCCCGTGGGGCGCGCCATCGTGCGCCATATCCTCAAGGGCAGCGCTCAGCAGCAGCTGGCAAGCGGCGTGACCACGGTGCGCGGCGCGGGCGACCCGCTGTTTGCCGATCTGGCCGTGCGCGATGCTATCGATGCCGGCAAGTATCAAGGTCCTCGCCTGGTGGCGCCGGGAACGGGCGTCACGGTGCCGGGCGGCCATGGTGCGGGACTGTTCGCCCAGGTGGCCAACAGTCCCGCCGAGGCAGCCGAACAGGTGCGCGACCTGTATGCGCGCGGTGCCGACGTCATTAAGCTGTTCGTGACGGGCGGCGTGTTCGATGCGACCGAGGTGGGCGAGCCGGGCGTGCTGCGTATGCCGGTGGAGGTTGCCGCGGCGGCATGCAAGGCGGCGCACGATATGGGCCTTCCGGTTATGGCCCATGTCGAGAGTACCGAGGGCGTGAAGGCCGCGCTTGAGGCCGGCGTTGACACGATTGAGCACGGCGCTCCGTTGACACCCGAAATCTTGGAGCTGTATCGTGGCGCCGCGGGCACACAGCTCGAGGGGCGTGCGCCGAGTGTGACCTGCACTATCAGCCCGGCGCTGCCGTTTGTATTGCTCGACCCGAAAAAGACCCATTCTACCGATACGCAAAAGAAGAACGGCGACATCGTGTGCTCGGGCATCATCGAGAGCGCCCGTGCCGCACTGGAAGCTGGCGTTAAGGTGGGCCTTGGCACGGACTCGAGCTGCCCGTTCGTGACGCAGTACGACATGTGGCGTGAGGTGGCCTATTTTGCCAAGTATGTCGGCGTGGGCAACGCCTTCGCGCTGCATACGGCCACGCAGGTCAATGCCGAGCTACTGGGGTTGGGCGGCGAGACCGGCACAATCGAGTGCGGCAAGGCCGCCGATATCCTGGTGACGCGCAAGAATCCGCTCGATGACCTGTGCGCACTGTGTGAGCCGACGCACGTGATGTGTCGCGGTGATCTGGTGCGCAAGCTCAAGGTGAAGCGTATTCCCGAGGTGGACGCCGAGCTCGACACGATTATGGCCATGCCTGCCGAGGCGTTGGCCGAGGAGCTTGCCCGCGACGGCGTGGCGTAAGCGTGCGATATGACGATGCGACAAAGGGGCAATCCCTTTGTCATAATCAAAAAAGCCGAGGTCTCAGTGCGAGGCCTCGGCTTTATTTTGTCCCATGGTATGGCGGCTATGAGCGTGTCTCCATCTTGGCGTGGCACTTGGGGCAGGTGACGCGGATCTTGCCCTTGCCCTTGGGGACGGAGAGCATCTGGCCGCAGTTGGGGCACTTGAGGTATGCCGTGGTCTTGCGACCCTTCCACATCTTCTTGGCCGTGCGCTTGGCACGCTCAAAGTCTTCCTTACTGGTGCCGGCTGCGCGTGAGGTGCTAGCCGCTGCAGCGCCGCCGCCCAAGCTGGCGACGAACTTGCCCAAGCCGGGAACATTGGCGGTCGTGGCGACAAAGGCCTCGTTCTCCTTGCGACGTGCATCGATATTTTTGGACAGGCCGCGCAGCACGCCAATCACGATTACGGCGATGGCGATCCAGCTGAGCCACTGGATACGAGCCATCGAACCAATCACGGCGATGATAATGCCTGCGAAGCCCATCACGATGGTGAGTTCGTCAGCGCCATTGCGGCCCTTCATAAAGTCATTCATGCAAATTGCCTTTCATTCGATATGCCGCACGCCTTTATACCCGATT
Organism: Collinsella sp.; assembly: GCA_018378775.1. Lineage (GTDB taxonomy): Bacteria > Actinomycetota > Coriobacteriia > Coriobacteriales > Coriobacteriaceae > Collinsella. The sequence goes on from JAGZWV010000014.1 coordinate 22,976, forward strand.
TAGAGCAAGGGGGACAGGTTAATCTGCACCAATGTGGTGCAAACGTACCTGTCCCCAATGCCCCAATTACTTGGAGAGTTTGTCGACGACGCGTTCGATTTCGGCGAGTTTGGCGGCTTTGAGGTCTTCGTCGCCCGATTCGATTGCCGAAGTCACGCAGCCCTCGATATGCGCCTTGAGCACGTCGGCGTTAATGCGCGCGAGGAGCGCCTGTGTGGCCATGAGCTGCGTGGAGATATCGACGCAGTAGCGGTCCTCCTCGACCATCCGCAGGATGCCGTCGATCTGACCGCGTGCCGTCTTGAGCATGCGGGTCACCGATTTATGGTCTGCCATCATGGCGGGTCCTCGTTTCTGGTCGGGGGTACGTGCGGGTCGTTATGCGGCGGTCACCGAAAGGGCGTGGAACTTCTCGCCGGCGCCCTCGACAGCGGCGGCGAGCTGCTCGGGGGTCACGGTGTCGGCGCACTCCACCTGGACGGTCTGAGTCTCGTGGTCGGCGTCGGCGTCGGTTACGCCCGCAACGTTGAGCAGCGCGGTCTCGACGGTGGCGTCGCAGTGGCCGCACATAAGGCCGGAAGTCTTAATTGTGAAACGCATGGGTATTCCTCTCTGTTGTGTCGGCTTTCCCAGGCACCCGACCTTGACCTTCAAACCGTCGCTCGCGTACCAAAGTACGCGTCGCTCCTCTTTCAGGTCAATCTTGGGCACTTGGAAAACCCGTTCTAAATGGACTTAATGGTGAGCCTATTTTGCCACTTTAGGCTTAAAGGATTTCAAACGCAGGGCATTGGACACGACGCACACGCTCGACAGGCTCATGGCCGCGGCGCCAAACATCGGCGAGAGTTGCCATCCGGTGAGCGGGAAGAACACGCCCGCCGCCAGCGGAATGCCGATGCCGTTGTAGAACAGTGCCCAGAACAGGTCCTGCTTGATGTTGCGGATCGTGGCGCGCGAAAGCTCGATGGCGCGGGCGACGTCCATGAGGTCGCTGCGCATGAGCACCACATCTGCCCCTTCTTTGGCGATGTCGGCGCCGGTGCCGATGGCAAGGCCCACGTCGGCGCGCGCCAGGGCGGGGGAGTCATTGATGCCGTCGCCCACCATGGCGACCTTGCCGCCCGCATCCTGCAGTTCGCGCACGTGGCGTTCCTTGTCGGCGGGGAGAACGTCGGCGATGACCTGTTCGCTGCTCAGCCCCACGCGGCGGGCGATCGCTTCGGCGGTGACGCGGTTGTCGCCGGTGAGCATGCGCACGTCGACGCCAAGCGAGCGCAGTGCGGCGATGGCCCCGGCGCTCGTCTCCTTGACCTCGTCAGCCACGGCAACGGTGCCGGCAAGCTCGCCGTTCTTGGCAAAGAACAGCGGCGTCTTGCCCTCGGCGGCAAATTGCTCGGCAAGACCCGCGGGCACGGTAACGCCCAACTCGTTCATCAGGCGTACGTTGCCGGCTGCAATGGCGTTTTGCCCCTCGCGCGCCGTAACGCCGCGACCGGGCACGGCGGCAAAGTCCTCGACCATGCGTGCGACGATCCCGCGTGTCTCGCACTCGGCCATAATCGCCTCGGCCAGCGGGTGCTCGCTCGAGCGCTCCAACGCGGCGGCCAGCTTGAGCAGCGCCTTTTCGCTCATGGCGGGCGAGCCGTCGGCGCGCGTGGCTACCACGATATCGGTCACGGCAGGCTTACCGCGGGTGGCGGTGCCCGTCTTGTCGAGCACCACGGTGCCCACGCTGCGCAGGTTCTCCAGCGCCTCGGCGCTCTTAAACAGAATGCCCATCTCGGCGCCCTTGCCGGTGCCGACCATAATGGCGACGGGCGTGGCCAGGCCCAGCGCGCACGGGCAGCTGATCACCAGCACAGCGACGGCGGAGGTGAGCGCCTCATTCACGTCGCTGGTCAGTGCCATCCACACCACAAAGGTCACGGCCGAGATCACGAATACCACGGGCACAAACACGCCGGCGACCTTGTCGGCCAGGCGGGCGATGGGCGCCTTGGTGGCGTTGGCATCCTCGACGAGCTGGATAATCTTGGCGAGCGACGTGTCGGCGCCCACGCGCGTGGCGCGGAAGGTAAACGAGCCCGTGCGGTTGACCGTGGCCGCGTTGACAGTGTCGCCGGCGGTCTTCTCCACGGGAATGGATTCGCCGGTCAGCGCACTTTCGTCCACGGCCGAGCTGCCCTCGAGCACCACGCCGTCAACGGGGATGGACTCGCCGGGGCGCACGCGCAGCACCTGACCGGGTAGGATGGCGTCGACGTCCACAGTGGTCTCGGTGCCGTCCTCTGCCACGACGGTCGCGTTCTTGGGTGCTAGGTCGATGAGCGCCTCGATGGCGCCGCCGGTCTTGGACTTGCTGCGCGTCTCGAGGTATTTGCCTACGGTGACGAGCGACAGGATGGTGCCGGCGCTCTCAAAATACAGGTTGTTCATGCCTGTCATCATGGCCTCGTGGACCTGGCCCGCGGCCAGCTGATCGGCCATGATAAACATGGCGTAGAGCGACCAGGCAATGGATGCGGTGGCACCCACGGCAATAAGGGCGTCCATGGTAGGCGCGCCGTGCGCGAGCGATTTAAACCCGTTGATAAAGTACGCGTCGTTGATGTAGACGATGGGGATGAGCAGGGCGAGCTCGGTGAGAGCGAGCGTCATGCTGTGGGTATGGTCGGTGAAGATGCCGGGCAGCGGCCAGCCGAGCATGTGCCCCATGCCTATGTAGAACAGCGGGATGAGGAATACGATCGAGACGATGAGGCGGGTGCGCATGGCAGAGGCGGCGGCCTCCAACTTTTTGGTCGGCGACTCCATATGGGCGGCGCCGGACCTGGCTTGCGCACTTCCGCTTTGGACAGCGTCGGTGCCCGCGCTGACGGGCGAGGCCGAGTAGCCCGCGCGGTCGACAGCGGTACAGATGTCGTCGGGGGAGACCTGCGCGGGGTCGTAGTCGACCAGCATGGAGCCGGCGAGCAGGTTGACCGCGACGCTTTGGACGCCGTCGAGCTTGCTCACGGCACGGTCCACGTGCGCCTGGCAGGCGGCGCACGTCATGCCGCCCACATCGAACTTATCTTGAGCCATGGCTTCTCCTTTCTGTTGTTCGCTGTTGGAATTGTTAACCTGATGATACTATACACCCATACCCCCTGGGGGTGTCTAGTAGTAGTTGGAATGTATGACTTTTCATTACAGATGAGGGTGGCTGCTCAATCGGCGGTCGTCTTTGCCAAACATCTCAATCTGTAACGTCTGGACCGGTTTTTGAACCATAGCTGTTACAGATTTAGACAAACATTTCAGCCGAAAACTAACGTCTCGATCTGTAACAACTAGACCCCGTTTTACCGAGTATTTGTTACAGATCGAGACAATCTCGGAGCAGATGCCCCGGCGCATGCTGGGCAGGGTTTGCGAAGCGGTGGGAGGGAGGAGAAGCCGTCCTCCTGAAATCCTTACTCCTGACGACGCTTCTTGTCGGTCAGGAAGACGCCAGCGGCTACGAGCACGACACCTCCGATGACAAACGTCTCACCGGTGAGCGCAGCATTGTCGCCTGTGGTGGGAAGTGCCGAGTTGGCGGCCGTCTTGGCGTTGCCGGTAGACGGCTTTCCAGCAGCCGGCTTAGCGGCAGCCTGCGTGATCTTGGCCTGCTCGGCCTTCGCTGCCTCTTGCTCCTGGCGGGCGATCTCGTCCTTCAGGGCTTGCTCGGCGGCTACGCGTTTTGCCTTCGCCTCGTTGTAGGCATTGAGCGCTGCGGTGTAGGCGGGCGTCGCAGCATCAAGGTCTGCCTGAGCGGCATCAAGTGCGGCCTTTGCGTTATGTTCTGCCTGCTTGGCGGCGACGCACTTGGCAAAGAGGGCATTGAGCGTATCATTCGCGTTTGCATCAGAGCCAGTAGCAATGCCGTTTTCGACGTTGATGGACTTTAGCTTTCCGAGGGTAGCGACAGCGGCATCCGATGCGGCCTGAGAATTCTCGATCGCCTGTTCGGCGTTCGCGATGGCATCATTTGCCGCACCAAGGGCGACTCCGGCCTCAGTCACTGCTGCGTCGGCGTCCTTCTTGGCCGCCTTGGCCGCGGTAAGATTGTTGGCCGCGTTGCTCAGGGCGTCGGCATGGGCCTTCTTTGAAGCAAAGTCGTTTTTCGCCGTGGTCAGATCGCTCGCAGCGTGCTCCGCGGTCGCCGCCTTGGCCTCGGCGTTGTCCTTCGCGGTGTCGAGGGCCTGCTTCTTGGCAGCCGCGTCGCGCTCCGCCTTTTCGAGAGCACTCTGGGCAGACGTCTGGGCTGCCGTGGCTTCATCAAGCGTTTGATGGGCCTTGTCAGCCTTTTCCTGAGCCGCAGCAACATCGGCAGAATACTTGGCAAGTTCCTTCTTTGCATCTTGCAGAGCCTGCTGCTTTACGAGAGTTTCTGCCTTGGCGTCATCAACCTTCTTCTGACTCTGAGCGGCTTGCTCTTGCGATGCCTTAAGCTCGGCGCGCTTCTGGTTGACGACCTGCTCTGCGGTCGCCACGTTACTTTGGGCGGCTTTGACCTGGTCTTCGGCTTCGGTAACTTTTCCGTTTGCCTTGGCGAGATTCTGCTCTGCTAGGGCAACAGCGGCGGCGGCACTTGCTGCGCTGTCGTTCTTGGCGGCAAGGTTGCTGTTCGCGGTATCAACGCCTTCCTGCTTTTGAGCGACGAGGGTCTCAGCTACCTTTACGGCATTGGCTTTCGATGCCGCTGTGCTGCGCTTTTGTTCAAGGTCCGTCTTTGCGGCGGCGAGCTTTTCGCTGGCTTTGGAGAGGCTCAGCTGATACTGATCAAAGAGATTCTCGAGTTCATCGATCGAGTATTCTTTCTCGTACGAACCGTAATTGTTGTCGATCTCCAAGACGAACACATACGGCCAAAGGGTTCCGCGCGAGTTGATGCCGTATCCCATGGTTTTGGCGTTAGGTTGTACGATATTCAAATAATGGCCGACGGTGCCAAAACCCACGCCTTGGGCTCCGAATTCGGTACCGTGACTCCAGAAAGTCTTCCAAGCATCTTTGGGGGCAACGTTGCCAAGGCCGGCTTTCGCTGCAGCATCGTCAAATATTTTCTTTTCGCCATCAACCCATTGGTGCGCGATGTTTTCTTTCGTGCTGAAGTTCCAAGCGGCATTTTCAAATCCGGCATAGTCTGAGTGCCCCTTCGTTGCGTCGGAGTAATTGGAATCAGACTGAGCGATTGCCATTTGCTCTGCCGTTACCTTAAGCTCGCTAAGGCCGACGCTTTTGCGATATTCATTAATTTCGCGCAGCTTGCCAAACGAAAGCTTGGCGTTGTCGAGTGACGTGCCGTCTTTTTTATCGCCAATGGTCGTCGGGTTTTTATCGCTCTGCCTATAGATGATGTTTGCAGCGTCGTTGGCACCGATGAACTGGTAGAAGCCGATGACGCCCTGCGCCTCCGCCGTCGTTGCCTTATCGGTTGCCGCCTTGCACGTATCGTATGCTTTCTGTGCATCGATAACGGCTTGATCGGCGGCCGCCTGGTTTGCCTTGGCAGTTTTGAGCGCCTTGTCTGCCTGCTCCTTCTCGGCTTTTGCCTGATCGACTTGTTTCTGAGCGGCCTTTGCTTTCTCCAGTTCGGTAGCATGTGCCTGCTTTGCCGAGGTCAACTCCGATTGCGCCGCATCGGCTTTCGTCTGGGCTGCCGTTACATCATTTTCGGCTGCTGCGACTGTCTGCTTCTTGGCTTCGAGCTCGCTTTCGGCACCGGTGAGGGCGTCCTGCTTGGATGCAACGTCGCTATTTGCCTGAGAAAGGCCTGCTTCGGCAGCCGCCTGCTGCTGCTTCGCCTGGTCGAGTGCGCTTTGGGCAGCATCGACCTTTGCCTGGGCGGCGTCATACTCCGGGCCCTCGGCGCCTGCCTTTGCGGCCGCCAAATCGGCTTGTGCGCTGTCGTACGCTGTCTGTGCCGCAACTAGCTTACCATCCGCGGCGGTCTTTTCCTGCTGAGCGGAAGCCAGCGTGCCTGCCGCCTCGTCGTAAGCGCTCTGCGCGGCGCTCTGAGCCTGCTGGGCATCGGCGAGCGCGGAATCGGCAGCGGCCTTCGCAGCCTTTGCTTGGTCCAGAGCGGCCTGCGCATCTGCGGCAGCCTGCTCGGCGACCTTGATTTCCTCCGGCGTTGCGTTGGCGGCTGCCTTCTGGGCTGCCTCGAGCTTGGCCTGCGCATCAGCTGCCGCCTGCTTTGCGGCATCAAGGACCTTCGACTTGTCCTCGGCGTCGGTCTTGGCTGCATCGAGCTTTCCTTGGGCATCCTTCAGCGTGGCACTGGCGCTGTCGGCCGCCTTGACGCTTTCATCGAGCTGGCGAGCATATTCGGCGCGCGCGGCGGCCTCTGCCTGCGAATTATCGGAGACGGAGGCGTCATAGGTGCTTTGTGCGTTGTCGCGGGCCGCCTGCTTTTCGGTATAGGGGGCAGCCACCGTGTTGTAGTCGGATTTGGCGTCTGCCTCGGCAGCCTTTGCGGCATCGATCGCAGCCTGCAGGTCGGCAATCTTCTGGGCGTTTGCCTTTACTGCGGAGCCTGCCGCCTCGCCGGCGTGGACAGCAAGCGGCGACATGATCGCGTCCTGTGCCGTGGTATCACTTGCATCGTTGGCAAATGCCGAGAACGGCGCGAGCAGCGTCGAGCCAGTCATAGCGATGGTGGTTGCCGCGGTGACGGCGAGTCGTGTTGCCTTGTGGCCCGAGAATGTGGGGCGAGGCTCGGCGCCGCCTGAGACTTTCAAGTGTTTAGGTGCGTACTTTGCCATTTCTTCTCCCAATCGTTGAAGGGGTACCTATGACAATTCGTACGTTACGACCGCCGAAAGGGTTCCTGTTGCGCAACATTGGCAAGGAAATATCGACACACTTGAATCACATTTACGAGGCGAAGTTCTCGGCAAGCTAATGTCTCGTTCTGTAACATCTAGAGAGGTTTTTGACCCCTTACTGTTACAGATTGAGATGTTGTCTCGCGGGATTGGGGTTTGTCTCGTTCTGTAGCATCTAGACCTGTATCTGCCGAGCTAGTGTTACAAATCGAGACAACTGCCGGGGAGGGGTCCCGTTACGGCAAGACGCCCGCCGCCTAGATACAGAACCCGGGGATCACACAGGTTAGCTTGTTTGGCTTTTCCGCAGGCGTTGCGTACGTAAAGACGTCGCCGTCGTGTCCCACGCGGTTCATATAGAGCGTGCCTTCGCTCTCCGATGTGTCGGGGCTCACCGTGCGCTCCCACCAGCAGGTGTCCTTGCCCTTCCACTGGCGGACCATCGTCTCGTTCGTGGAATACGGGCTTACCTTGAGCTCGCGGAAGAGCTGATACTCCTTGCCCTCGCCGTTGTAGATGTCTGCCAGGTAGTGATAGTCCTCGGTAAACGAATCGGGCGGTTGCGTACCGCACAGCTCGACCATGGCGGGCAGCCAAAGGGTTGCGGGCAACTCGCTCAGGCACGATGCGCTGTTGGCGGCGCCCACATTGTTCGAGACCTTCTTGACACCTTTAATGAGCGCGCGCAACTCGTTGGGCAGCAGCTTAAGGCCGTCGCCGTTGAGCCACTCCCGCAGCTCGCAATCTGCCCAGCCGGCGCTCGGCGGTTCAGCCGCAGCGTTGCGCTCGGCAATACCCGCGTCGAACATAAACGTCAACCCGGCCTTGCCCGTCCCGTCCAGAAGCTCATCGTGGCGGATGCCCACAAGCTGCGCGCCAACCTGCAGCCCGTTGGTGAGCGTGATACGCTTGGTACACGGATAGGGGATATGCCCATCGGCATCGAGCAGGTGATAGCGCTTGGCAATCTCGCGTGCCTCGCTACGGGTCTCGGCGGCCTTAATCTTGAGCGAAATCTCCTGCAGCTGATCCCAAGTGTAGTCGTCAAGCGAACCGCGGATGCCGTCCAGGTAGTCGGGGATGCCAAAGCCATGGGTCGCCGCCCCAATGACGCTGAGCCCCGCAACGGCTGCAACGACGCCACCGATAATAAAGCGGCGGCGGGTCATGGCATCGTGCCGGGCCTGCTCCAGGATCTCTCGCGCGCGCTCGCCGGCGACGTCGACCTTAAGGTGCGTGCCAGAATCGATATCAATCGCGGCCTCGTCTCCTGTGCCTTCGCGGCCCTCGGATTCGGCATCGGTGAGGTATGCCGAGAGCACCTCGAGCATCTGCTGCTCGGTGGGACGATCGCACTGCTCGACTGAGAGACCCTTCATGATGATTTGGACGAGCGCTTCATCGCCCTCGCAGCGCGGCTCGAGCGGCGCCGGCTTGGTCTTGGTCTTTACGAGATAGAACGAGCCGGTTGCAGCGGCGTCCGTCGACTCAAAGTCAAACGGTTTGCGACCGCTGTAGAGCTGGTACAGAATGCTCGAAAGCGCATAGACGTCGATCGCGGGCGAACGGCGAAGGGCCGCGATGCCTTCGATATCCTGCGTGAGCATCTCGGGCGCGGCGTATGCGGGTGTGGCAAAGCGCCAGATGTCGGCGCGCCGGGTGATCGTGTCGTCGCCGAGAGCCATGGTCGCGGAGCCCATGTCGATGAGGCAGGGGTCAAAGGAACAATCGGCAATCTGCTGCTCGAGTGTTCGGCTGGTGGTGCGGAACATGATATTGGCAGGCGATAGGTCGCGATGGATGACCGGATTCACGAGGCCTTGGGTCATCAAGAGCGCACGAAGCACGGCGTTTCCGACGGCGGCGACCATCTGGGTGGTCAGCCCGCCCGAGGCGTCGTGCGGAAGCAGGGGCAGCGCCTGCTTGAGCGAGGTGCCCTCGACCCACTCCATGAGGATGAGAGGGTCATCCTCGCACGATCCGTAGCCATAGACGCTCGGAAATCCGCGCAGGTGCGAGACGGTACACAGATGACGGTACTCCTCGAACAGCGCGGCGGTGCTGGCCAGGTGCGCTGCCGATTGCTCGGCGGAGCGGTCGGGGGCTTGGCCGGAAAGGATGGCATTGTCCTTGAGTAGCTTGACGGCAAAGACCTCGCCGCTCGTGTTGGTCGCGCGCAGCACGTGCCCGATGTTGCCGTTGTTGCGGTGGGCCGTCTGGAGAATAAGCGTCATAAACCGACGCTTGGCGTCGTCCTCGGCGCTGGGGTCGACCGCCACGGCGGTATCGAACGTATCGAGACGGACGAGTTTGTCGCCATAGGCGCTATCGGTAGTATCCATGGCGTTCCTTTGTCTGGCATGGGTTGCCGCACGTTTACGCGAGCAGTGCGGATATCGGTAAAGTACCATGATAGCCGCACTGCCCACGTATACCGCTGAGCATTGTCGTTTACGACGCAGAAGGTAGAAGACGAAAGACGGACGGCGACCGTCTTTCGATCGCCGTCCGCGCTAGTCCACAATGACAAGGAATGTCGTGTAGAGACCCAGATGGAGCCTGTCGCTGTTTTCGATTTCCACTGGGGGATAGATCTTGCCGGGCTCGCGTAGGTCGCGCGGCGGCTCGATTACGATATCGCCGTCGCCCGCGCCCGATTCGAGCACCGTGCCGTTGGTCGATCCAAGGCCCTGGGCGTACCAGTGCTCACCCTCAAGCCAAATGCGAAGATGTTCGCGCGATGCATCGGCGCCCACATCGGTGATGCTGGGCGAGGTTTTGGGCAAGGATCCAATTACCGTGCCACGCGGATCGCGTGTGAGGGGATGGATTTGCATGTCGACGCAGTTGTCGGCATGTGTCCTGAGCAGACCGAGGTTGGGAGCGACGGCGTGCGGCTGATCCAGACTGCCCATAAAGCCACGTCCGACGGTAGTTTCGGTGGTGCCAAAGTGCCCACCCGTCTTGCTGTCGCAAAAGCGCTCGACGGTGGCCACGCCCTGAACGGGATCGGCGAGCGCCCCCGTTGCCACAAAGAGCATAAGGTAAAGCGTGCTTTTCTCACGCACGGCATTGCCGTCAAAGTTGTCGATGCGATTGAGGGCATTTGCATATAGGCGGCTGTCCAGCTTGTAGCTGGCGAGAGCCGACATCATTTCGTTGGCGGCCGGACCGCGATAGTGCTCGGCGATTGCCCGATAGGCGGACTCGCCGCCGCCGAGCTTGCTGCAGATTGCCGCGGAAAGGTTGAGCGTGGTGACGGTAAAGTCGCTGTAGATGGCGGGCGCGCACTGGTCAGGCTTGCGATGGACGATGTAACGGGTGAGATACGAGCGGTTGGAAGAGCATTTCTCGAGCAGGGTACTGCCGAGATAAGAGTTTCCATTGATGAGCATTCGGGCGATCTCGAGATGTTTAAGACCGCCGAACGAGCGGATATCGTTATAGAGGACCGAGCAAGGCGTCTCTGCTGCCACGGATACCTCCTTTGATTGCTTCCTAGCCAATATGGCGATAGGAATTAATGGCTCCCGGTGGGCGACGTATTAAATGGCTGCGCAATATACAGCGTAACCAAAGCAACATTATAGGCCACATGTTCGAAATTGCAGGAAGACTGAGAGATTTGGTTTGGACTGGACGGAAATCCCCCTCTGTCTTGTTCTGTAACATTTGGACCCGGTTTTGCCCTGCATCTGTTACAGATTGAGACGTTTGTGAGCCGTGTCGACCGTTTGTCTCGATCTGTAACACGTAGAGGAAGATTTGCCCTGTAGATGTTACAGATTGAGACAATCAGCCAGGCCCGCCCCGTCCGCCTCGTCATCTGTGGTTTACGTGGGGGCATGCGAAGCACGGGTATACTAACCGGCGGCGAATCTGCTCCATCGCTTAGAGCTGCTGCGTCTGGACGGCGCGTGATAGGGCTGCCAAAGCGATCGCCAGCGTGCTGAGCAACGTCCTCTCTGTGCGCACCCGTTTTTGTATGTATTAGCGCACTACCAAGCACGCCCGCGCGGCCGCATGCCGTGCCCATAACGCGTGCAGATAAGGAACAACGACATATGCGTAATTCTGTATCCGACGTCACGGACGCCGAGATTCTGGACGAGACCCGCGAGGCCATGACCCAGGCTGCCTTCGATGCCGCCGATGAGGCCAATGCTGCCCAGGCCGTCGAGTCCGCTACCGAGAGCCTGCCCGCCTTTGACGAGCTGGGTCTTTCCGACGAAATGCTTCGTGCTATCGAGAACCTGGGCTACACGGCCCCGACGCCCGTGCAGGCCGGTTCGATTCCTGTGGTACTCGAAGGCCGCGACCTGCTTGCCGCCGCTCAGACCGGCACCGGCAAGACGGCCGCCTTTTTGCTGCCGACCATGAACAATCTGGAGCACATCGCTCCTCCCAAGCCCGTGCGCGAGCGCGGCGGCCACAACCGTCGTCGCGGTGCCAAGAAGCCCGAGGGCAACGGCCGCGGCCCCGTGATGCTCGTCATCACCCCTACGCGCGAGCTCGCCCAGCAAATCGACGAGGTCGCGAGCAAAATCGCCGACGTCACGGGCCATGTTGCCGTGACCGTCGTGGGCGGCGTGAGCTACAAGCCGCAGACCGCGGCGCTCAAGTATGGCTGTGACATCCTGGTCGCCACGCCGGGCCGTCTGGTCGATCTGATCGAGCAGGGTGCCTGCCACCTGGACGAGGTTAAGGTCCTGGTGCTCGACGAGGCCGATCGCATGCTCGACATGGGCTTTTTGCCCGCCGTTCGCCGTATTGTGCGCGAGACGCCGGCCGAGCGCCAGACGCTGCTGTTCTCGGCGACCCTCGACGAGGAGGCCGTGGGCGAGATCACCGACCTGGTGAGCGACCCGGCACGCGTGGAGATCGCGCCCGCCACGTCGACCGCCGACACCGTCGACCAGTTTGTATTCCCGGTGTCCATCGAGGCCAAGAACAATCTGCTGCCCGAGTTCCTCAAGAAGGAGGGCCCGGAGCGCACCATCGTCTTTATGCGCACCAAGCACCGCGCCGACAGCTGCTGCCGTCGTCTGGAGCGCAAGGGCATCAAGGCCGCCGCGATTCACGGCAACCGCAGCCAGGCTCAGCGCGAGCGTGCCCTTTCGGCCTTCCGCGACGGTACCGTCGACGTGTTGGTGGCAACCGACGTGCTCGCCCGCGGCATCGACATCAGCGACGTGCGCTACGTCGTGAACTTTGACGTGCCGGCCGAGCCGACCGACTACATCCACC
>JAGZWV010000015.1 GCA_018378775.1 Collinsella sp.
GAGCGAGCAAGGTGCCTTGAAACGAGGCGGCATTGACCTTCTGGTCATGCCGCCGAAGTTGAAAGGCAGATTGCCGCTCTGGCGGGCTTGCAGCGTCGAGCTGTTACGCGGTTTGGTAAAACCGCGTAACGACCCAACTACATCAAGTTGCAGACAGCTGCTGCGAAGGCCACGGGGTCCTCGGGGAGGATGCCCTCGACGAGCAGGGCCTGGTCATAGAGCAGACCAGAGTACTGCTTGATCTTGTCGGCGTCGCCCGCCTTCTGGGCAGCGACGAGCTTGGCGAAGACCGGGTGCTTGGCGTTGAGCTCGAGCACGCGCTGGCTCTTGGGCATGCCGTCGGGCGCACCCTCGGGCCCCTTCTGGAGCACCTTCTCCATCTCGAGCGAAAGCGGGCCCTCGGTGGTGATGCACGCGGGAGCATCGGTCAGGCGTGCAGAGACTGCGACCTTCTCGACCTTGTCGCCGAGCGCCTCCTTCATAGCGCCAAAGAGGTCCTCGTTCTCCTTGGTGGCGTCCTCGGCCTCCTTCTTCTCGTCATCGGTCGCCAGGTCAAGATCACCGGTCGCGACGTTCTTGAGCTCCAGGTGACGATCCTCAACCTCGGGCTCGGCACCATCGGCCACGGCCTTCTCGGCAGCCTCGCGGGCAGCATCGTCCTCGTAGATCTTGGGCATATCGGCGGCAACGTACTCACGCATAGCTTGGAACGTGAACTCATCCACGTCCTGCGTCAGCAGCAGTACATCGTAGCCGCGGTCGAGCACGCCCTTTACCACGGGCATCTTGGCCAAGCGCTCACGCGAGTCACCGGCGGCGTAGTAGATGGCCTTCTGATCCTCGGGCATGCCCTTGGCATACTCGGCAAGGGTAATCATCTTCTGTTCCTTGGCAGACCAGAACAGCAGCAGGTCGGCGAGCTCATCGGCCTTCATGCCATAGCTCGAGTAGATGCCGTACTTAAGGCCGCGGCCAAAGTTCTCAAAGAACTTCTCGTAGGCCTCGCGGTCGTTGTCACGCATATCCTCAAGGTCGGCGGTGATCTTCTTCTCGACACGCTTGGCGATAGCCTTGAGCTGACGGTTCTGCTGCAGCGTCTCGCGCGAGATGTTGAGCGACACGTCGGCGGAATCCACGACGCCGCGGACAAAGTTGTAGTAGTCGGGCAGCAGGTCGTCGCACTTCTCCATAATCAGAACGTTGGAGCTGTAGAGCGCCAGACCCTTCTCGTAGTCCTTGCTGTACAGATCGAACGGCGCGCGGCCCGGCACAAACAGCAGGGCGTCATACTCGAGCGTGCCCTCGGCATGGAAGCTGATGGTGCGCGCAGGATCGTCAAAGTCGTGGAACGTGGACTTGTAGAACTCGTCGTAGTCCTTCTGCTCGACATCGGAGCTGCGCTTCTTCCAAATCGGTGTCATGGAATTGACGGTCTCGAGCTCCTGGTAGTCCTCGTACTCGGGCTTGTAATCGTCGCCGGCATCCTCGGGCTTGGGCTTCTGGCGGCTCTTGGACACCATCATCTGGATCGGGTAGCGCACATAGTTGCTGTACTGCTGAATCAGGCTCTTGAGGCCCCACTCGGTCAGGAAGCGATCGTAGGTCTCGGCCTCGCCGTCGGCATCGAGCTTCTCGTTCTCGCGCAGCGTCAGAATGACATCGGTACCATGCTCGGCGCGCTCGCCGTCCTCGATGGTGTAGCCCTCAAGACCGTCGGATTCCCACACATGGGCGACATCCTCGCCATAGGCGCGGCTGACGACCTTCACATGGCTGGCGACCATAAAAGCCGAGTAGAAGCCCACGCCAAACTGGCCGATGATGTCGACATCCGAACCCTGCTGCTCGGCATTTTCGGTCTTAAACTCCTCGGAGCCGGAATGGGCGATGGTGCCCAGATTGCGCTCGAGCTCCTCGACGGTCATGCCAATGCCGTTATCCGAGATGGTAATGGTGCGGGCGTCCTTATCAAAGGAGACGCGAATAGCCAGGTCGCCCTGGTCGAGCTTGACACTCGGGTCCTGCAGGCTCTTAAAGTTGAGCTTGTCGACGGCATCACTCGCGTTGGAGATAAGCTCGCGCAGGAAGATTTCCTTATTGGTGTAGATGGAGTTGATCATGAGGTCGAGCAGTTTTTTGCTCTCGGTCTTAAATTGACGCATGTGCAGTCCTTTCGCGCTACCCCCGTCCGCAAAAACGGCCCGGTTGCCCGAGCCGCATTGCAGACCTGCTATGTTCAGACTTAGATTTTATAACCCATTAGCGCGCATATATACATACGGAATCGAAAAACTGTATGTCCAAACGCTCTGATGCGCCAATTGCCAAGGAGTGTCCCCGACTGCCGGCGGGAAAGGAACGTCCCTATCTGCCATCTACGCGCTTGGCCATCCAAGCATGGGGCTGGCCCTCGTCTTCGTAGTCCACCGGGGCAATCTGCGTGTAACCCGCCTTGGCATAGAGTGGTAGCACGTATTCCTGCGCGTGCAGCTTAATGAGCTTGGCGCCGGCATCACGCGCGCACGTATCACTGGCCTCGACAATCTTGCTCGCCAAACCGCGACGGCGCATGCTCGGCAGCACGGCCACGCGCCCCATAATGTAGGTCTCCCCCGCCGCGACGCCTTCGTCCAAGTCGCACGCCGGCGACACCGGAGCCTCTGCGTCAGCCGCGCGCTCAAGCTCTTCGGGAAACACGCGCGAGCAACCGGCAAGCTCGCCGTCTACATAGAGCGTCACATGAATGCAGTTCGGATCCTCGTCGATAGCGTCAAACTCATTCTCGTAGCCCTGCTCGTCCATAAAAACGACGCGGCGCACCAACGCCGCGTCATCAAAGCATCCCGTCTTAAGTTGGATATCCATGGCTGCCCTTTCATTCAATGCGAACGTTAGGGACAGATTTTAGCGAAAATGAGCTCCGCGCACGCTAAACTTCGCGCGAGCCTTCGCCAGGCAGTCGTAATGACCCACGTTATGGGCATCGCTCGCGATGAAGCTGTACAGGTTCTGATCGAACAGGCGCTGTGCCGGCTTTTTCTCGCGACCAAAGCGACCGCCGGCAATAAAGTCCGCCGAAGCCTGCAGCTTGCAGCCCATATCGACCAGGCGCTCCGCCACGCTTACATCCTTTTGAACCGCACGATAGCGCTCAGGATGAGCGATGATAACCTGGTAGCCACGGCACTGCAAATCGTAAATCGTGTTCTCGTACTCTCTAAACGCATACGCATCGGCATGAGTCGAAAGCTCGAGCAGAAACTCGTTGGTCCCATCGAAATGCAAGTGATCCGCGGCATCGATACCAAGCTCAACGAGCTTTCGATGGTTGACCTCGAAGCCCATCTGGAGCGGAAAACCGCCAGCGTTATCGCGCAGCAGCTCAAAGGCATCCCACATCTTGTCGTAATCAAAATAGGGATCACGGCAGTGAGGAGTGCAAACGATTCTGGTTACACCGGCCCGCTTGGCAGCCTCGAGCATCGCCAAGCTCTCTTCGAGATCGGCGGCGCCGTCGTCTACACCCGGCAAGATATGGCAATGAATGTCACGCATAGGTCAGCCTTAATCAACTAAACGTTTGCTCGGTTGGTGAAGATGCCCTTTTTGGAAGCGCCCTGATCGTCGGAGCCCTTCTTCACCTTCTTACCGTCCTTGGTGTAGTAGGAGTAGTAGTACTCGCTGGTCTCGGTCTCGCAGTAGTTCATAACGGTACCGATGAGCTTGACCTTCTCGGACTTCTTAAGCTGACCGATGGCGTTGAGTGCCTCTTCGCGCTTGGTAAAGTCCTCGCGCACCACGAACAGCGCGCCGTCGGTCAAGCTGGCAATCTCGGCAGCATCGATGAAGGTGCCGACCGGAGGAGCATCGAAGATGACGTACTGGAACTTGGCGGACAGTGTCTTTACCAGCTTGGCAAAGCGATGGGAGACGATGATGTCGGCAGGATTGGGAATGTGCGGCTCGGCATCGAGGAAGTAGAAGTTCTTCTGACCCGTCTCGACAATTGCCTGGTCAATGGAGATCTGCTCGGAAAGGACCGCATAGAGTCCGCCGCGCGAACGAACGCCGAGCATATCGGAAAGGGACCTGCGACGCATATCGGCCTCGACCAGGAGCACGGACTTGCCGCTCGTGGCGATTGCCTGAGCAAGGTTAATGGAAACCGTAGACTTGCCCTCGTTGGGAATCGAGGAGGTAACGGTGATGGTGCGAATGGGGTCGTCCACGCTCGCAAAGCGGATGTTGGCCAGAAGGGTCTTGGCGGCATTCTGTACAACGAGCTTATCGGTGTTCTTTGCCTTAGCCATGCCTATTTACCACCTTTCATAGCCGGAATTCGGCCAACAACGGGAATGCCCAGGAGCTCTTCTGCCTCTTCGGCACCGCGGATGCGGGTATTGAGCATGTCTGCCAAAACGACATAGGCAACTGCGATAAAGATACCGGCGAGGAACGCGACAGCAACGTACAGCATACGCTTGGGACCGCTGGGGGCTTCGGGGGTCTTAGCCTCGTCGATAACGTTGATGCTCTGGGCAGCGCCGACGTTCTGAGCGACCGTACTCACCGAACTAGCTATGGCCTTTGCGACCTCAGCCGTCTCCTTGGCATCGGTGCCGGTAACCGAAAGCGTAATGACACGCGTGGTGGTCTCGGAGGAAACAGACACCTTGTAGTCATCCAGATCGGTGAGGCCCAGTTCCTTGGCGGCGCCGCTCTTAACGCTATCGCTATCCAGCAGCGTGGCGATATCGTTGGAAAGCATCTGGCTCGCCGAGAGATCGTTGTAGCTCATCTGACCGCTATCGTCAGTCTTGGCGAGAATGTACATGCTCGTCGTCGCGGTATAGGTGTTGTCCATCGCAGCGAAGGACACGATGCCCATGGCGATCGCGCAGACCACCGGAAGGGTGATGACCAGCTTGAGGTGCTTTTTGAGCAGCTGGAGCAGTTCGAGAAGGGTCATGCAGCTTGCCTTTCATTTCCCCAGTTCGGATTGACAAAACTGTCCGTATTTTATCGCATCTTTTTACCGAGACCAAACTCTATACATAAGAAACAGGCTCTTCTGTAAAAATGTCGGAAGCAATCGTAAAATTGCACAACAACGCCGCACCCGAAAGTCAAATGCGGCGTCTGCATCAATATCTATGTTGTATCGCTATGCGAATGGCTCGTCCTGCTGTATGGGAAACGTCACCGTAATGGTGGTTCCCACGCCCAACTCGCTCGACAGATCGAGCGTGGCGTGATGATACAGGGCCGCATGCTTGACAATGGCAAGCCCCAGACCGGTTCCGCCGCGCGCCTTGGACCTACTCTTGTCCACGCGATAGAACCGCTCAAATACCTTGCCCTGTTCTTCAGGCGCAATACCGATTCCCGTGTCGGCGACCGCGAGGAACGGATGGCCTTCGTCGTTGGTGCCGCACTGCAGCGTAACCGTACCGCCGGGTCGATTGTAGCGGATGGCGTTGCTTGCCAGATTATAGATGAGCTCGTCAATCAAGCGCGACACGCCTTCGATGACCACAGGCTTGGTCTCATGACTTATCGTCACATTCGCCTGACGGGCGACCTGTTCAAGACGCTGCTCAACCGCGTAGATGGCACGCGAGAGCTCAATAGGCTCCGTGGACCCAATGGGCACCGCCTCGCCCTCAGTTGCACGCTCGGCCTCGTCCAAGTTAGACAGCGTAAGGATGTCGTTGACGAGCGCCGCCAAACGGCCCGCCTCACGATAGATGCGACCGCCAAAGTTGCGCAGGTCATCCTCGCCCTCGACCATGCCGTTTGCGATGAGCTCGGCATAGCCCGAAATCGCCGTAAGCGGCGTCTTGAGCTCATGAGTGATATTCGCCGTGAACTCGCGGCGCATACGGTCGTTGTCCGCTAGCACCGCCATTTGGCGCTTGAGCTCCTGGCGCTGCGACTCGATACGCTCAAGCATGGGGACCATCTCGGCATAGGCGTGCTCATAGCTACGGCGTGGGTGGTCCAAATCCACCTCTTGCAACGGCGCGATGATGGCACGGGACTCGCGGCGCGCCATAAAAAACGAGAGTACCGCACCCGCTGCTGCGATAAGCAGCATCGGCGCCACCATCGACAGCAAAATCGCCGCAACGCCAGGCTGGGCCTGCGCCAAGCGGACAACCTGGCCGTTATCAAGGGCGACGGCGCGATACAGCATAATCTCGTCGAGCGTAGAGCTTGCGCGCTCCGCGGAACCCGAACCACTCTCAAAGGCCTCGATGACCTCGGGGCGATCGCCATGGTTGGGCAGTGTGGAAGGCGACGCCTCGTTGTCGTAGGCAACCGATCCATCCTTGTTAATCAGCGTGATGCGCAAGTCCTCGCGATCGAGGCTACGCAAGAACGGGATGGGCTCCTGCTGCTCGTCGAGGGCGGCAGCAATGAGCTCGGTTTCCTGCGCCAGGTTGGCACTCGTGGCATCCGCCAAGGTGTTTTGCACAAAGAACGCACCCAGCACCGTAAACGCAACGATAACCGCCATGGCACAGACAAAGATCGTCACAAAAACGCGGTGCGACAGCGTATGTTTTCCCTGGGGGGCGAAGACCACGGGTTACTCCTCCGATGCGGTGGCCGCGGTGTCGTCACCTTCGGCACCATCACCGGCAGAAGGCTCGGCCAAGCGGTAGCCCACGCCGCGTACGGTCTCGATGGCGCTGGCATGCTCGCCCAGTTTTTGGCGAAGCGTCTGCACGTGCACGTCAACGGTGCGCGAACCGCCGTCGAAGTCCCAGCCCCACACGCTCTGCAGCAACGACTCGCGGGTAAAGACCACGCCGGGCTTGCGCATGAGGTACTCGAGCAGGTCGAACTCGCGCAGGGTGAGCTTAAGCGGCTCGCCGGCAACGGTTACCTCGCGATGACTGGGCGAGAGCACGATGTCGCCCACGCTGAGCACATCGCTCGCCTGTTTGACCATGCCGCCGCGACGCAGCAGTGCGCGGCAGCGGCTCGCAAGCTCCATGAGCGAAAACGGCTTAGTCAGGTAATCGTCGGCACCGCCATCGAGCGCCATCACCTTGTCGAGCTCGGTATCCTTGGCGGTAAGCATCATGATGGGCACCGTCGCCGTCAGGCGATCGGCGCGCAGGCGACGCATAATCGCCAAGCCATCGGTATCGGGCAGCATGATGTCGAGCAGGACGGCATCGGGTACCCGTCGCGCCACGGCAGCCTTAAACTCACCGTCGCACGAAAAGCCTTCGGCCTCGATCCCCTGCTTACGCAGCGCATAGACCGTCAAATCCCTGATGTTGTCATCGTCCTCGACGTAATAGATCATGTTGAACCCCTTTGCGGCCGGCATGACCGCATCTTAACCCTAAAGGACCTTTACTAGATGGTATCAGCCAAAACGTCCCGTCAAATAATCCGCCGTACGCGGATCGGTCGGATTCTTGAAGAGTTGCGCGGTGGGCGCGTGTTCCACCAACTCACCCAGCAAGAAAAACGCGACCGAGTCGGAGATACGCGCCGCCTGCTGCATATTGTGCGTAACGACCACGAGCGTACAGGTCTCTTTGAGCTCGCAGGCCAGCTGCTCCACCACCAGCGTCGACACAGGGTCGAGTGCCGAGGTCGGCTCGTCCATCAACAGAATGTCGGGCTGCACGGCAAGTGCGCGGGCGATGCACAGGCGCTGCTGTTGTCCACCCGAAAGACCCAGGCCCGACTCTTTGAGCTTGTCCTTGACCTCGTCCCACAGGGCAGCGCGACACAGGGAGTCCTCGACCAGCTCATCGAGCACGGCGCGGTCGCGCACACCCATACCGCGAGGACCGTAGGCGACGTTGTCGTAGATGCTCATGGGAAACGGGTTGGGGCGCTGGAACACCATGCCCACGCGCTGGCGCAGACGGCAGATGTCGTAATCGCCCAGGATATCTTGACCATCGAGCGCAATCTTGCCCTCGATGCGGCAATCCTTGATGCCGTCGTTCATGCGGTTAAAGCAGCGCAGCAACGTAGACTTTCCGCAGCCCGAAGGCCCGATGAACGAGGTGATCTGCTTGTCGCGGATCTTGATATTCACGTCCTTGAGCGCATGGTGGTCGCCATAGAACAGGTCGAGGCCCTCGACGTCGATGCGCGTCGGCGAGGCGGCAAGTTCCTCTGCCGTGGGGCGAGTCGCATCCCCAACCTCGCGCTCATGCGCGGCCTCGGCCTGCGCTTTCATGAGTTCTTCAAGCTCCGTGGGCTCCACAGCCGCAGCAGCCGTCATACCGCACACCTCCATATCGATATCAATTCAGCAGTATCGATAGTAGGAATCGCGGCTCATACGCACGTGAGCACATTGTCAAGTGTTTGTAAGGGCACGCTGGCTATGCGGCGGGCAGCTCGATGGTGAATATCGTGTGTTCGGGCGTCGATTCACATGCAACGGTACCGCCGTGTGCCGCGATGATCTCCTTGGCAATAGCAAGGCCCAGGCCGGCACCACCGCGATTGGTCGCACGCGCCGCATCCAGGCGATAGAACTTCTCAAAGATCACCTTGAGCTTAGCCGCAGGGATAGGATCGCCCTGATTGATAAAGCGCACGCGCACGCCGCCATCGTCTTGGCGCCTGGCCTCAATCGTGATAGTCGAGCCCTCATAGCTATAGGCGACGGCGTTTTTCATGATGTTGTTAAACACGCGGGCCATCTTGTCGCCATCCACGAGCACCGTCAGGTCCTCGCGAATATCAACTTGGGCTTCCTTATGCTGCTCGTTGAGGATGGGATAGAACTCGTCAGCCACCTGAGCCAGCAGCAACCCCAGATCAACATAGCCGCGCGTGAGCACGATATCGTGGAAGTCAAAGCGCGTGATATCGAAGAACTCTTCGATGAGCGCATCGAGCCGGTGCGCCTTGTCGAGCGCCACGCCCGTAAAGTGCGCACGTTGCTCAACCGGCAGCTCAGGAGCCTCTTGCAGCAGCGAAAGATAGCCCACCACACTGGCAAGCGGGGTGCGTAGGTCATGTGCCAAGTACGTGACCAGATCGTCTTTGCGATGAGACTCGTCACGCAGAGCTTGCTGCACCTTGCGCTCGCGATCGCGCACACGGTTGAGTGCGCCCTCGACCTCCAGGAAGTCGCCGTCGATGTTGTCCCAGGTGTCGGGGTGATCGATCAGGCGATCTTGAATACGAGCGGCCAGCACACAATCGGCATGCTGCTCGCCCTGCTCGTAGCCCTGGTAGTACAGGGCGCGGCCGCAAAAGAACAGCACGCACACGGCAAGCGCCAGCACAAAGCCAAGCATGTTGAATACAAAGCCGGCATCGAACAGCACCGGCCCTTCGATGCCGCCGAGCGCCATGGCGCCAATCGCCAACGTCATGGCCCACGCGGCGCCGCCAATCACCACGCAGCGGCGCACGATCTCAAATCGATCGATCAGCAAAAAGCCAACAAGCAGCACCGCCAAGATTCCGACGATGTTGTCGATGCCAATCAGCAGCAGGCTCAGCAAAAAGAGCAGCACCGTTGCAAGCGCACGGTTGTCGACGACCGACCTCACGTAATCAAAGAGCCGATCGGGTACCTCGAATGCCTGCCTATCGTCTTTTGTCATATCCACTTCCCCACCATCAAAGGCGTTATTCGATTATGTAGCCGACGCCCCAGACGTTTTTGATAAAGCGCGGCTTTTGTGCGTCGTCGCCGATCTTTTCGCGCAGGTGGCGAATGTGCACCATCACCGTATTGTTGGAGCCGGGCATAAAATCCTCGTTCCACACCGCACGGAACAGGTCCTCCACGGCCACCACGCTGCCGCGATGCTCGACCAGATACAGCAAGATTGAATACTCGGTGGGTGTGAGGCGTACCGGTGCACCGTCCACCGTCACGGAACGAGCGTCGCGGTTGATCTCCAAGCCGTCGAGCTGAATGGTCGGCGACTCGGCCGCCTGTGCACGGCTACCGTAACTGGTGTAGCGGCGAAGCTGAGCGTGCACGCGCGCGATGAGCTCCAGCGGGCGGAACGGCTTAACCACGTAATCGTCCGCGCCAAGCGAAAGGCCCTCGATCTTGTCTTGCTGGGCATCGCGCGCCGTCAGCATGATCACGGGATAGGTATGGCTGGAACGGATCGTACGCAGCAGCTCAAAGCCATCGATATCGGGCAGCATGACATCAAGCAGCGCCAGATCGAACTCCTGCTCCAAAATCGCCTTGGCAGCATCGGCCCCGCTATAGGCAATCTGGACATCAAAGCCCTCTTTTGTAAGGTAGATGCCAACCAAGTCGGCGATGGCCTTCTCGTCATCAACTACCAAAATGCGCTCGTTCATGCGTGCTCCTCTCGCGCTCCATTATGCCTGAGGCGACGCACGCCACACACAACAAGCGTGGGTGATTAAGTCGGCCTTAAGCACCCTTGTGCCCGTTCGGGTGCGGATGTGGGCCAAGCGCGCACGCGATGATCGCCGACGCCGGCAAACGATATACTCTAGTTTCAGAAGAGACCATCCCGTCGAAAGCGAAATCTGTGAAGTCCCTCACCTCTTTTGCAAAGCGCTCAGCCCAGCTTGCCGCCGGCTTTGTCTGCGCTATCGCCCTTGCCGCTGGCGCGCCCACCGTCGCCGGCGCCCAAGTGCTCACGACCGACAATGTTTGCGGCAAAACCGCCGATGCGCGCGGCATCACGGCCGAAAACCTGCCCGATATCGATGCGACCAATGCCCTCGTCATGGGCAAAGACGGCACCGTCTACTATGGGCGCGGCGCCGATGAGCAGGTCAAGATTGCCTCGATCACCAAGGTCATGACCGCAATCCTAACCGTCGAAAATTGCAAGATGGACGAGAAGGTCACGGTGAGCAACGCCGCAGCCACCGTGGGTAATTCGACCGCCGGCTTGCTCGAAGGCGACGAGCTTACCGTGGAGCAGGCACTGCGCGGCCTGATGATTCCCTCGGGCAACGACGCCGCCATCGTGCTCGCCGAATATGTGGGCAAGAAAATCGACCCTAAGACCAAAGACGCCGAGGCCACATTTGTGAAGGCCATGAACGAGCGCGCTAAGAAGCTCGGCTGCACCGGTACGCTTTTTGAAAACCCGCATGGTCTGGACTTTGATGGGTGGGCTGGCGATATGCACTCAACCGCACACGACGTAGCGCTGATGATGCAGGAGGCCATGAAAAACGACACGATCCGCGAGGTCGTAGCGAGCGAGGATTCCTGGATCGAGGTCACGGGCACCGACGGCACCGACCATTCGCATTCCATGGACACGCATAACTATTTGCTGGGCCAAGATGGCAACATCGGCGGCAAGACCGGCACCACCGACGATGCAGGCTATTGTTTTACGGGTGCCTACAACCGCGATGGCGACGAGATCTACACCGTTATTTTGAACTCCACCACCACCGACCAGCGCTTTACCGATACCGCAACCCTTGCCAACTGGTACTACGACCACAAGGTGACGGTCGCGATCGCCAACACGCAGGAAAAGACCGCCAACGGCAACCCGCTTATGGCGCGCATTAGTCAAACCGACTGGACGGATAAGACGATCGACGCCACGCTCGCCGACCCCACGGCGCAAGCGACCGTGTTTTCTCTTGCCGGCGAGGTGACCGAAAAGGTTAGCTACGACGATCTTTCGGGCACGGTGCATGTGGGCGACAAGGTGGGCAGTGTTACGCTCAAGCAGAACGGCACCAAGATCGCCGTCATGGACCTGGTTGCCGACGAGGAAGGCGCAGGGCCGAATCCCATTGAGTGGCTCCTTGTGAAGCTCGACCGCCTGGGCCGCCGCATCGACAACCGCCCACTTGCGGCAGAGAGCGAGACCGTAGCCAAGGCTCCTGAGATGTAGGGCTGGGGGAACATTACATTTGAGATTGGAGAGGCGTCCAACGGGCGCCTCTTTTTGAATACCTCTTAAACGGGATGCGTCAGAATCACCAAAGCGACATTGCTAGCCGTTTACCTTCGCTGTGTCTTTTCGGACCTTGAAAACGGGTCCACCGGGCATGCTAGTAGATCCTTTCGACCTCCTTGGTCAAGGCCCTGAAAAGATCCCCAGCTGAGGGGTCTGCCCCAGGACACAGCGATTGCCAGGCACCCGTTTCTCCGATGGTGCCCGCACTCGTCATAACAAGATCGTCGCTCCGCCTGCGAATGGAAACACTAACGGAGCGGCCATTATGGAACCCATGGATATCGACTTTATTTATGCGCCCATCAGCTAGATAACTAATCATGACATTGATGCTGTCACCATACTCCGGCAATTCGAAGCCGTGGGAATCCATCAATAGCTTCACGTCCTGATGGTAAATGCGGGCCTCGACGACATTCTTGGGCATCTTCCCCGTCTTTGTTGGAGAGCAAAAGCTGATGCTTGGCTCCTCTTCGCTCATGCCTCGGTCAAACCTAAGCATGCACGGGCATACCGACTCAATGGTTCGCAAGGCGTCCGCCGCGACCTTTTCCTCGGTAAACATCTCCACGTCGATGCCGTTTTCTTCCATATAGGCACGGTTTTTACGTTGAAGCTCTAGCCGAGCCGCAGCCTCCCCATCTCCACGCTGTTCCCAATTTCCGGAGTCGGCGACATTTCGATCGAATGTAGAATCAACGGAACATGGCGCTTGCTGTTGAGTCTGATCACTGTCGCCGAGACGCCTTAGCTCGGAGCGTCTCATCAGTAGTGTCACAATATCAAACAGCCAACCAAATCCAAAAAGGCCAAAGGTAAAGAGATATAGAAAGAAGCTACCCCACATCCGTGCATACGCCCTATGAGCGCCCGACCACCCAAGAAGGAAGCATAGCAAAAGCGCCTTGTTTGCCCTGTCAACCGACGTAATCTCTCGAGTGAGAGATTTCTGTTCAGGCTTCGCCAAAGGTGTAATTTCATGCGATGAAACAGTAATTGAGGACGTCCTTGACGCCGAGCTCCGAGCGCCTGATTTAGCAACGGCGCGAGCGACATCCCCAACTCCGACGGTCGTTCTGCTGTATACGGCATTGTAAGCAGCCTTCTTCGGATTTTTGATCCACCCCATGCCCTTCTTACCATAGCCGGGGATTATCGCCCGCTTTACCGCGCGCTTCGCTCTGCCGGTCGTTCTTGCCTTGAGTGATGTCTTTAGATTCGGCTTACGCAGCCCGACCTTTACCATATTTCTACTCCATCCC
This sequence comes from Collinsella sp., assembly GCA_018378775.1. Classification (GTDB taxonomy): domain Bacteria; phylum Actinomycetota; class Coriobacteriia; order Coriobacteriales; family Coriobacteriaceae; genus Collinsella. The sequence continues at coordinate 13,190 of JAGZWV010000015.1, forward strand.
CTCGGAACCCCACACCGGGGTGCACGAGCACGCCTGGGTCTCCCCGTTTTCAAGCGCCCCGTGTTTGCCTAATGTTCACGCCCTTTCGGACTCTAATCCCCAGCTGCCATTCTTGATAATAAAGAAGGGCCCCAAATGGGACCCTTCTTCAAAGTCATACTGGCGGAGAGCTGGGGATTCGAACCCCAGATGCCCTTTTGGGGCATACTCGCTTAGCAGGCGAGCACCTTCGGCCTCTCGGTCAGCTCTCCGTAACAGCCGTTCTATAGTAACCAAACAGCCGAAGTTGGGCAAGGGGAATTTTGAGGCGTTTCCTCTTTTACCTCTCTTTTACCAGTAAACGTCTCAGTCAATCATCTCAACCTGTAACATCTGCAGGCCGTAATCCCCTCCAGATGTTACAGGTTGAGACAAAGATACAAGAACGGCCCCAGCGACAGCGCGGACAGCCCATTCTTTATTTGTCCTCTCGAACGGTCTCCAACAGATAATCGCGCATGTACGGAATTGCAAACGAAACACAGCCATAGCCCGCGGGCTCAATCAACCCCGCATCGATCAGACGCTTGCGATATGACCCAACTTTGTTCGCCGACAAACCCATCTTCTTGGCGATATCGCCGTTGGCGATATCGACGCCCTCGCATTGAGCCATCGCCGCGAGATACTGAAACTGCCGTTCCGACACCCTGCGCAGCGCTGGGGCAATCACCATAGCATTAAAGCTATCAAGAGCCGCCTGGATACCCTTACGAGCCGCCTCTTCGCTCACGCTCTCCGCCCCACTGCGCGCAGCAACCTGCCAAGCGTAATATCCGACCAGCTGGACCATAAAGGGATAGCCTGCCGAAGCTTTTGTTAATAGCTCAGCGGCACCTTTGTCGAGCTCCTTGCCCGCTCGTCTCATCGTATCCTCAAACGATCCGCCAACTTCAAAATCGGAAAGCCGAGTAAGTTCAACATGTTTGGCTCGCTGAAGGAACGTCAACGTATCATCCACCACCACGCCATCTACCGATGTCGGCAGCCCGGCGAAAGCGAAAGCGACATTCGCTCCTTGGCGGATCAAGAGCTGCATCTCATTGCCTAGCTCGCGCATTTCCTCAGTTGAGGCATCCTGGATCTCGTCGAGCGTAATGAGCAGACCACCGCGCTTCGCAGCATCGTACATCGCCTCGCCCAGATGAGAGGCCGACTTCGACATCTCCATGGAGCCAAGGCTGACCCCTAAAATCGATGGGGAAATCGAGATTGATTCAAGACGAACGTTTCGCTGCAGAGCCTCGAGGATTCTATTGCAAAAACCAGCATTGGAGGCAACGTCAACGACCTCGAATCCTTTTTTGCGTGCAAGGTCACCCAATGCATTAAGGAGCACCGTTTTACCTGTGCCTCGGACGCCCGAGATGCGCATGAGTCGATCGGGGGCACCAGGACCATTCTCAAGAGCCTCGGCAAAGTCATCCAAAACAGTGTCCCGTCCGATAAGCTCAGGCGGATTCATGCCCGCCGTTGGCTTAAAGGGGTTAACAGCTTTCATCATTCTGCCCTCCTCTGCTAGTTTTAACAACTTTAACAAAGTTTAGCAACTTTAGCAGAGTTTAACAGTTTTAGCAGGCTCGGCGGCTTTATGCCTTACCAATCCTGCCGGGTCCTCCCGCCCGCGCCGATACAAATAGCGCGGTGCGGCCCCTCTATATCGCCCCTACCCCAGCGAGCGGTTGAGGGAGCCGAGCTCGTCGTTACCCATGGTGCGCCACATTTGGAAGATGCAACCGCGTGCAAGGAAAAAGAAGCCGTTGTCGACCAGTTGCACGGCGGCATCCGCCAGCTGATTCGTCACGGCGGACACTGGCGGCAGCTCAAGTCCAGCCGTGCGGATGGTCTCGACCGCTTCCTCGAACGTCGGCGGCTCGCTGACGCCCATCTCGTTCATGAGGCCCTGCATTTCTTCCAGCGCGCTGCTGCCCGATTCCTCACCGCGCGGCACTAGACGGTAACAAGCCAGCGCCAGGTCGAGCTGATCGCAATTCCAATAGGCAAACGCCAAGCGGTAGAACAGGTAGCCAATTGCAGAACGATCGCTGGCAATACGTAGGCCGTGGCGCGCCACCTCGATAATCTCGTCAAAGCGCTCCAGACGCGCAAGCACGTTGATGAGCGCAAAGTGCGATTGCATGGACGAGCGCGCCAGATCGTAAAGATGGCGCACCTCGGGCAGTGCTCGTTCAAAGTCCTCTTGCTCGGCGTAAAAGCTGCAAATCTCGTGCTGGGCAAAGTACAGCGCATCGGGCGCACGAAGGATCCGCACAGAGTCGTCTTCTTCCAACACCGGTAGCACCATGCGCACCAGCTGGTTATCGCAAAACTGCGTTTGAACCGGACCTGTCGCCAAAAGCTCGGCGACGGCGCACTTAGCCTCCAACTCCTCGACAAGACGGGAAAAGCCTTCAAAAGCACCTGTACGGTCGACTTTTGCCTGCTCGCGCAATTCAACAACACGGGCCACGTATGGGTCGTCGTCCTCTTCCATGACCTCCAACTCGTCAGCCGTATCGGCAAGCAGCAGATCGCGCAGCGCCGGCGGCAGCGTGCGATGGTCATCACGCGGACGAGCATGAACCTCCGCAGGCTCAATCGTCTCCGGAGCGGTTGACTCATACGCCTCAAGCACACGCTTGCACGGCATATCGTCCATGTCCATGCTCTCAAGATCCTTGGCGACAGGCACGCAATCGGCCAGATAGGCCGCGCGCCCAAAGAAATACGTTGCGACAACGCGCTCACCCTGCTCACTGTCGGGAGCAGCAATCTGCACATAACAGCGCGTGATGCAGGTGCCCGCGGCAAAACACGCTGCCGCAAGCGTGAGTGCCACGCGCGCATCGTGCTCCGCGGCCCAGATCGCGCGCGTGTCCTCGTCCAGCTCGCGCCAGGCGTCATCTTGAGCGTCGTATTCACGTTGCGGCATGGCATCAACGACAGAGCGTCCAAACCGAACGAGCATAATCCCCTCGGCAACGTTTGCCCGATAGGTATAGTCGAGCCGCGTGACCACGTTAAGCGCCTCGACAATGCGCGCGAAGCGGGTACGCACATCCCACTCACCGCCCGGCCGGCAAGCCACCGTACCCGGTTTGCCCCACGGGTTATCGCTCGAGGCCGTATCGAGCAGTCGGGGAACATCGTTGGTCGTCTTGGCGATATGCCACGCATCAAAGAGCGCGCAGCCCTCAAGACTCGGCGAGGATGCCGCAGGGACCAATCCGGCCCCGATGCGCTCAAGGATGCCGGAGAGGCGGTTGAGACGGCACTCGATGGCAAGCAGCATGTCAATCTCGTCCTGGTCCAACAGGCTACGATCAAAATTGAGATAGAAAATCTTTGAGCGATCAATGCGAGCCAGGCTCATCTCGGACTTGGCAGCGATGGTGCGCAGGCGGGGCAAGTCAATTTCGCTCATAAGGGCGGCGGCATAGCGCTCGATACCGCTCGGATTCTCGGCATGGTCAACGCGGTAGAGCAGCGTCTCGATAGCATCGGGGAGCGGTGCCGTGTTAAAGCCCAAAAACACCTCGACCGGCTCGGGCAACTTTACGAGCTTGATCTTGTCGACAACGTTTTGCATACCCTCGTCGAGTCCGCCGGCGTCCGCCGTGTTCACAATAGCGCTTTCGGAGTTGGCAAATATCACGTAGCGCAAGAACATCGAGGCCATGAACTCGCCGTAAGGAAGGGCGCGGGTCGAATTCCATGTCTCGTGGTCGGACTGCTCGCGCATGGGGCCTTCGGGAGAGCCGGCAGTTTGCGCACACGCGCGCATTGCACCGTTGGCTTCCCTTACCATAATCTCACCAATACTGGAATCCGACTCGTCAAGGACCAGTTCCATGTCGGGATCGTTGGGCAGCGGAGCCTCGCTGACGGGGCGGTCCACCTTGTACACCTCACCCGAAACGCTTACGTAGCCCAAAAGCGACACATGACTTTTGCCAACGAATTCGACGACATAACAAGATTCAAGCTGATCCTCGCCAAAGAGTTTCCAGACCACGCCATATGAGCGTCCCGCAGGCTGCTCGGGCATCGCCGGAAAGCGCTTCTTGGGATCGAGAAACCTGAGCCTGTATGTCGGACGCTCTGCCACGAAATATCACCCTGATCGGTCGCTTGAAGAAGGAGTGGTCGCGAATAAGTCGCGACATCTACTCGGAATCTTACACGAGTCGACAGGAAATCGTCCGCTTCACGCTCGCGCCTCGACCGAGGTTCGAATCCATGCAGCGGCGACATAAAAGAAAAGCCCCCGTTGCCGGGAGCTTTAATCTCAAATGGTGCGGCGTATAGGATTCCGCGCATCCGCTGCGCGGATCCGCACCGGCTTCGCCCGCCTGCCGGCGTGCTCGCCCGCGGGCTAAAAACGCTCCGCGTTTTCTCACTTGATGCGATCTTCGACGCATCGCGATATAAAAAAGCCCCCGTTTCCGGAGGCTTAAAACTCAATTGGTGCGGCGTATAGGATTCCGCGCATCCGCTGCGCGGATCCGCACCGGCTTCGCCCGCCTGTCGGCGGACTCGCCCGCTCGCTAAAAACGCTCCGCGTTTTCTTGACGCTCGCGCCTCGAACGAGGTTCGAATCTCCGCAATGCCCCCGTAAAGGAAAAGCCCCCGTTTCCGGAGGCTTAAAGCTCAATTGGTGCGGCGTATAGGATTCGAACCTATGACGTTCTGATTCGTAGTCAGACCCTCTATCCAGCTGAGGTAACGCCGCAACGCACGGATTATTATGCACGTGACCCCTCGATGGGTCAAGCGACAATTTGGAAAAATTTTACGAAGTAGTGATTAAGACGCTCGCGCCCCGACCGAGGTTCGGACCCATGCGACGTCGTCATAAAAGAAAAGCCTCCGTTTCCGGAGGCTTAAAGTTCAATTGGCGCGGCGTATAGGATTCCGCGCATCCGCTGCGCGGATCCGCACCGGCTTCGCCCGCCTGCCGGCGTGCTCGCCCGCGGGCTAAAAACGCTCCGCGTTTTCCTTTAGCTTATTGGAGTCAAGCTCAATCTCAAACTTTTTTGTGAAACGCAGTTTTGTCATGCTGCTCCGCATATACCGCCGTTCCCCGTACGATCGATTGGCTTTTCGATCACGTCAAACTTGGCATCAAGTTCCCTCAGGAGCGATCTCACCCGCTGGGCACAATCATAATCGGCAAACGAGATGCTCAGCATGCGCGCGACCTGGTTGGAAGTCCCAACTCCATAGAAGTGCTCCAGCGCCACAAGCCCCACGTGCGTCACAAAGGTCTCGACCACATGCGGCGACTCCTCAAAACACCATTGTGTCAACGGACCCTCACTCGTCTGTCGAACCACCAGGCCACCCATGCCAGACGGCTCACACGTTACAAGCAGGTACTCCCCACCCTCGTCGCTCTCAAACAAAACCACCCGATCATCAAACAGCTCCATCGCGTCCCCTTTCTCTCGCTCTTATTTAGCAAAAGCATAGCAGGTAGATGGCTGTATACAGAACAGCTGTTCGTGTGTTTTCTATTGAGCTGTCCGCACGGCATGGTATGGACCTGCGCACGAAATAGGGCGCCCCCGAAGGAGCGCCCTTGCATATCCCCTATGCAGCCAACTTACGCGACCGGCTCGATCTTCTCGAGGCCGCCCATGTAGGGACGCAGAACCTCGGGAATCGTGATGGTGCCGTCGGCGTTCTGGTAGTTCTCCAGAATGGCAGCCATGGTACGACCAGCCGGCAGGCCGGAACCGTTAAGGGTGTGCAGGTAGCGCGAGCCCTTGAAGTTCTCGGGGTCGCGATACTTGATGTTGGCGCGACGGGCCTGGAAGTCGCCGCAATTGGAGCAGGAGCTGATCTCCTTGTAGGCGTTGTAGCTCGGCAGCCAGACCTCGACGTCGTAGGTCTGACGGGCAGAGAAGCCCAGGTCGCCGGTGCACAGGCTAATCACGCGATACGGCAGGCCCAGCTGCTGCAGCAGGTACTCGGCCTCGGCGGTCATGCTCTCGAGCTCATCGTCGGACTCCTCCGGCTTAGCGAACTTGACCATCTCGACCTTGTCGAACTCGTGCTGACGGATGATGCCGCGGGTGTCGCGACCGGCGGAACCAGCCTCCTCGCGGAAGCAGGGGGTGAAGGCGGTGTAGCGACGCGGCAGAGTGTCGGCATCGAGGACCTCGCCGGCGTGCAGGTTGGTAAGCACGACCTCGGCGGTGGGGATCAGGAAGTTGTCGCCCGAGACGTGATAGGCGTCGTCCTCGAACTTGGGCAGCTGACCCGTGCCGAACATGGCCTGACGCTTGACGACGATGGGCGGCCACCACTCCTTAAAACCACGGCTGGTGTGCGTATCGAGGAAGAAGTTGATGAGGGCACGCTCCAGGCGGGCGCCGGCGCCACCGAGAACGGTGAAGCGGCTGCCGGAGAGCTTGTTGCCACGCTCGAAGTCGAGGATGTCCAGATCGGTGCCCAGATCCCAGTGCGGCTTAAAGTCGAAGTCGAACTCGCGCGGGGTGCCCCAACGACGGCGCTCAATGTTCTCGTCCTCGTCCTTGCCGTACGGCGTGGCCTCGCAAGGAATGTTGGGCAGGTGAGCCATGAAGTCGTACTGCTCCTGCTCGAGAGCAGTGCGGCGCTCGGCCAGACCGTCAATCTTCTCGTTGACGGCGCGCACGGCCTCCTTGGCGGCCTCGGCCTCGTCCTTCTTGCCCTCCTTCATCAGGGCGCCGATCTTCTTGGACTCGGCATTGCGCGTAGCCTGGAGCTCCTCGACCTCGGTGATGACGGCACGGCGCTCGTCGTCGAGCTCAAAGAACTTCTCGCGATCCCAAGACGTCTGGCGGTTAGCCATGGCGACATCGATGGCATCGGGGTTCTCGCGAACAAACTTGATATCAAGCATTAGATCCTCCGGCGATATACATTCCATTTAGGTTGCAACCTTGTACATGTATGGGCAAGTATATACTTATGAGCGTTTACGACCCAACTCAACTACGCAAGAAGGCACCCAATGGACGCAGTTTTTTCCTTTTTGTTTGGCACCCGCACCGGTTTTGCCATCCTTTTCGCCGGCGGCATCCTGTTATTTGCGATTCTTGCCTTTGTAATGGAGAAGCGTACCCATAAGATGTACGTCGACCGCGGACCCAAGTCCGAGGATGAGGAAGACAGCTTCTGGGACTAGCCTGCCAAAAAGGGACAGGTTTATTTTGGTCGGTTTTATCTGGGCAAACGCAAGCGCCCCGCAACCGGTAACGATCCGGTTGCGGGGCGCTTTTCGCATATACGACAAAACCGCAGGAAAAACCTGCCAAAATAAACCTGTCCCTAAATGGCAGGTTTTACTGGAGAGTTGCGTCGATGGCCTTGACCAGGGCGCTGCGCATGCCGGCATCCTCGAGCGCGATGACGCCCTTGATGGTGGCACCACCGGGCGAGCATACGGCATCCTTCATCGCCGCAGGATGCTGGCCAGTTGCAAGCTGCAGCTTTGCCGTACCCAGCACCATCTGGCTCACAATGCGATAGGCATCGGCACGCGGGATACCGTGCTTGACCGCCGCATCGCCCAGGGCCTCGATTGCCATGGCGACAAATGCCGGAGCGCAACCACCCACCGTGCCGCCCACAAACAGCAGACTCGTATCGAGCTCGACCACCGCACCGAGTTTGCCAAGCAGATCAAGCACCACTGCGCTCTGCTCATCACTAAGCGTGGAAGCCTTCTCGCAAGCGATGACGCCCTCGCCCACCGAAACCGGTGTGTTGGGCACCGTCGAGATATGCGCGACGCCCGGCAGGACCTGCTCCCACTTGGCACTGTCCCAGGTCCAGGCAACCGACAGAACGACCTTTTTGGCAAGAGCATCCTTGAGCGGGACGAATACCTTCTCGATCATGTACGGTTTGACCGCAGCGACCACGATATCGGATGCGGCGACAACCTCGGCGGCATCGTGGCAGGCGACCATGCCGCGCGCCTCGCAGCGCTCAACCAGTGCGTCGTAGCGACCCGCGCAGGCGCACATGTCGCTCGCAGCTACACCGGCAGCGATCCAGCCATCGGCCATAGCGCTCGCCATATTGCCAAAACCGACAAACCCAATCTTCATATCTCATAGTCCTCTCAGACACGCTCTTCAAAACGAAAGCTATTGTCCCACGCCATTGTTTCGTATTGCCGACCTATTTGTGATACGGCTCGCCACGGCTGATCTTGCAGGCACGGTAAATCTGCTCTAGCAGCACCACACGCGCCAGGTTATGCGGCAAGGTAATGCGTCCAAAGCTGAGCATCTCGTCGGCGCGGGCGCGTACCTCATCACTCACGCCGTCCGAACCGCCGATTACAAAGGCGATGTCGCTGCTGCCTCGCAGCATAAGATCGTCGAGCCTCGCCGAGAGCTCCTCACTCGAACGCTCCTTGCCCTCGATAGCCAGCAGGATCACATGCGCTCGAGACGGCAAGGCAGCAAGAATCGCCGCCCCCTCCTTGTCGCGTGCGGCATCCACGCCGCCCGCCTTGGCCGGGTCAATATCGGCCACCTCGCGGATATCCACCTTGGCATAGGCGCCTAGGCGCTTGGTGTACTCAGCGCACGCGTCCTTCCAAAAGCGCTCTTTGAGCTTGCCAACACAAACGACGGTGTATTTCACGCGTGCCTACTCCTTTGACTCGTTCTGAACCTTACCGGTAGTCAGCATCTGCTCGAACATAGAGGCCGACTGCGAAAAGTCGCTCGGCAGCACGACCGTCGAGGTTTTACCCGTGCGAGCGAACTCCGTCATCATCTCGGACCACTGCGTAAACATGAACAGTTGGTTGGCCTCGTCATTGCCGACACCCGTCTCCTGGATGATCTCGAGCGAATCTTTGATACCCAGCGCAATGGCCTTGCGCTGGTTGGCGATGCCCTCGCCCGCCTTTTCCATAGCCTCGGCCTCGGCGGTCGCCTCGGTGACGCGCTTGATACGGTCTGCCTCGGCGAGCTCCTGTGCCGCAGCGCGCTTGCGCTGGGCGGCGTTGATGTCGTTCATGGAGTTCTCGACCTCGGTCGGCAGTGCGATTTTGGTGATGAGCGTCGACACGAGGGTGAAGCCGTAGGCGGCCATCTGCTCGGAAACGGTAGCGTTGACATCCTTGGCGATGTCATCCTTCTTGGCAAAGACCTCATCGAGTGTGTAGACGGGAATCGAAGAGCGCAGGGCGTCGGTGATGAAGTCACGCATCTGGTCGACGGGCTCCTGCAGCATGTAGTAGCTCTTGTAGATACCCGAATCTGCCGGGCCGGCGCCCATGTCATAGCTCACGTGGTACTGAGCAGAGACCTCAAGGCCGATGGTCACGTTGTCCTGGGTCTTAACGTCGATGCCAAAACCGTTTTTCATGGTGCGCAGACTCACCGTGGCGGCCTTGCGGTCGATCACGGGCACCTTCATGTGGAAGCCCGCGTTGACGATGCGGTTGAACTTGCCCAGACGCTCGATGATCACGGCATGCTGTTGTTCAACGACATAGCAGGCGTTGGGAAGCAGCAGCAACAAAATGATGATGGGAAGCAGAAGGCTCGTAAGGGCGGCAATGATACCGGAAAACAGCATGGTCTCTCCTCTGATAGGCACACGTTGGCATTAGGATACCCGTCCAAGGAGATCGTGTATAACAAAAAAGCCCCCATTGCTGGGAGCTCTTTCATTTAATGGTGCGGGCGAAAGGACGTCCGCGTATCCGCTTCGCGGATCCGCACCGGCTTCGGCCGCCTGCCGGCGTCCTCGCCAGCTCGCTAAAAACGCTCCGCGTTTTCTTTACGCTCGCTCCTTCGCAGGTTCAAGTCCCTGTGATGGGCCCATAACAAAAAAGCCCCCATTGCTGGGAGCTCTTTCATTCAATGGTGCGGGCGAAAGGACTTGAACCTTCATGGGGTTGCCCCCATACGGACCTGAACCGTACGCGTCTGCCAATTCCGCCACGCCCGCGTGCAGGAATTAGAATAACGGAGCGCCACCGCGAACGCAAGAACTATTTTTGAAAAAGTTTGCAGGCATTTTCCCAAGCGGCTTGCGCGATTGTTTCGGCGTCCTCACCTGTGCGATCGACACGGTCGTTAACCAGCGCGTTTGCCGTAATGGAGATCATTGCGGGCTCGCATTCAAGACCGCGGATGGGCTCCGGAGCCATATACGGGCAATCCGTCTCGAACAAAATTCGATCGAGTGGGGTTGCCGCAAATGCCTCGCGCACGTCGTCGTTGCGCTTAAAGGTGGCCGCGCCACCATAGGCGATATAGCAGCCCAGCTCCACAAAGCGCTCCATCGTGGCGCGGTCCTCGCCAAAGCAGTGCAGCACACAACCGGCCTGGGGCACGCCCACCTCGCGCAGTACGTTGTACGCATCAACGTGCGAGGTGCGCTCCCCATCCGAGTCCTCGTGACGCAGGTGCAGCTCCACCGGCACATTGCGGCGCACGGCAAGCTCGAGCTGGCGCGCCATGCAATCAATCTGCACGTTATGGGGTGCCGGCGCGATATCGTCGTCATAGTCCATGTGATAGTCCAGGCCGATTTCGCCAATACCGGCGCATAAGGGGTCATCAAGTGCGGCAACGACCTGTGCATGAACGTCGTCGGTATAGTCCGGCGCGCCATACGGATGCACGCCGGCAAGATACTTGATCTGCGGGATATCCTGCATCGGAAGAATCTCGCGCACCAGCCAGTCGCTATAGTCCGCCACGCTGCGCTTGTCGGCAATGGGGTCGAACATCGTCACCAACAGGTCGACGCCCGCGGCTTTGGCGCGCACGAGCGTCTCGGGCACATCCTTGCCCCAAAACGAAAGCAGATGTGCATGCGTGTCGGCAAGCGGCGCCAAGGGCACGGGACAAGCAACCGTCGTCTTTTTCTTGGTAAACGTCACGCGTTCGGCATTAGGCGTCATGGATTAGCTCCCGGGCCAGACGGACAAAGTCGGCAACATCGAGCGTCTCGGCGCGCGTGGTGGGTGCGATACCGCAAACCTCAAAAGCGGCATCGAGCACGTCCTTGGCAAAACCGTTGGCGCTCATGGAATTGCGGATGGTCTTGCGACGCTGGGCAAATGCAGCATCAATCACGCGGGCCACAAACTCGCGGTCGAGTCCTTCGGGCACCACGCCGTCAACACGGTCGATACGCACGACGGCCGAGTCCACGTGCGGCGCCGGCATAAAGCAACGCGGCGGCACCTCAAAGCGACCCGTCACCTGCGCATACAGGCCGAGCTTTGCCGTATAGCCGCCATAGGTCTTGTTGCCCGGCACTGCGGCAATGCGATCGGCAACCTCCTTTTGCACCATGACCACGGCACGCTTGAGCGCGGGCATCGTCTGGAAGAACTGCAAGATGATCGTCGCCGCCACGTTATAGGGCAAGTTCGCGACAAATACCGTCGGCTCACCGCCGGCGGCCTGCTCAATCTGCTCCGGCGTCACCTTAAGCGCGTCGCCCATGATAAAGCGGAAGTTGGCGTAGTCGGCGGCGTGAGCATCGAGCACCGGCTCGAGCTCGGGATCGGCCTCGATCGACGTGACGCACGCCGCCTCCTGCAACAGCGCAAGCGTGAGCGTACCAACGCCCGGACCAACCTCGAGCACGCGCTCATCGCCTGCAAGCTCGGCAAGCTCGCAAATGCGCTCAATTACATGGTTGTCGATCAGGAAGTTCTGGCCCAGGCGATGCTTGGTCGCAAGGCCAAACTCCTCCAGCAGCTCCCTGGTGGCCGTGGGGTTTGCCAAAGGCGAAGTTGTCATGGTTGCCTCCTTAGCATGATGGCGGCGTCTTGAAACAAAAAGGCATGGACCGTGGCGGCCATGCCCTTACAGCTAAACAGCAAATTGCCGATATGGCGCGCTGCGTCTTAGCCCAGACGCGGGAACAGCGGCTCGCCCTTCTCGACAGGCTGACCGCCGGCAAGCAGGCCCCAAGCGCAAATGCCCTTGAGGTCGTCGGTCGCGGCCTCGTCCTCGCAGGACAGGCGGCGCAGGGCCTCGGCAGAGGTCTGAGGCATGAGCGGCATCAGCAGGTGGGCGGCAATGCGGATGGCCTCGAGCAGGTTGTAGATCACAAACGCCAGCTCGTCAGCCTTGGCCTCGTCCTTGGCAAGTGCCCAAGGCTCGGAGTCCTCGATGTAGTGGTTGGCGGCATGGATGAGCTCCATGACCTCGTCCTTGGCTCCGCCGTAATCGAGCACGTCCATCTTGGCCATGTAGCGCTCGACCAGACCATCGGCGATCTTTGCCAGCGGGTTGTCGAACGCATCGAACGATGCGGGCTTGGCGGGCGCGCAACCATCAAAGTACTTGCCGCTCATGTTGAGCGAACGCGAGATAAGGTTGCCCCAGCTGTTGGCCAGGTCGGCGTTGTAGACCTGCTCCATGCGATCGAAGCTGATGGCACCGTCGGTGCCGGGGACGACGTCGGTCATGAAGTAGTAGCGATAGCCCTCGACGCCCAACATGTCGATAACGTCCTGCGGAGCGATGGCGTTGCCGCGGCTCTTGGACATCTTCTCGGCCTTGCCGGTCTCGGCATTGCGCACGGTCAGGAAGCCGTGGGCAAAGACGTGCTCGGGCAGGGCCTCGCCGATGGCCATGAGCATGGCGGGCCAAATGACGCAGTGGAAGCGGATGATGTCCTTGCCCACGATGTGGAACTGCGCGGGCCAGCGATAGGCCAGCTCGGCACGCGCCTCGTCGGTGTCGACACCGTAGCCGACGGCCGTCATATAGTTGAGCAGCGCATCGAACCACACGTAGGTCACGTGACCCTCGTCAAACGGGACCTGAATGCCCCAGTCAAAGCTCGTACGGCTCACGGAAAGGTCGTTAAGGCCGCCCTCGACAAAGCTGCGAACCTCGTTCATGCGGAACGCAGGCTCGACAAAGTCGGGGTGCTCGTCATAGAGCTTGAGCAGCTTGTCCTGGAAGGCGGAAAGCTTAAAGAAGTAGGACTCCTCCTGCACGCGCTCAAGCGGACGGTGGCAGTCGGGGCACAAGTGCTGGCCGACGCTGCCGTACTCTTCGTCGCCCTTCTGGACCTGCGTATCGGTAAAGTAGGTCTCGTCAGGCACGCAATACCAGCCGTCGTAGCTGCCCTTATACAGGTAGCCGGACTCCTTCATGCGCTCCCACAGGTACTGCACGGCATGATGCTGGCGCGGCTCGGTGGTGCGGATGAAGTCATCATTGGAAATCTCGAGCTTGCTCCAAAGCTCCTTGAAGTGCGGAGCCTGGCTATCGGTCCACTCCTGCGGCGTCATGTTGTGCTTGGCTGCGGCCTCGGCGACCTTCTCGCCATGCTCGTCCATGCCGGTCAGGAACTTGACGTTATAGCCAGCGGAACGGCGATAGCGAGCCTGAACGTCGGCGATGATGGTGGAATAAGCCGTGCCCAGGTGCGGATCGGCGTTGACGTAGTAGATGGGCGTCGTGATAAAGAACGAAGGCTTGCTTTGATCCATGGGGTTTGTCCTCCAGTAAAACGTTGCATACAGAGGATGATTCTAGCGCAAGGGCTGGATATCCTCCATCTATTGCATATCGAGCACCATGGCATAGACATCGCGCTTGCGGCGCGAATACTTCTGAGACAGGCGCTTGGCCACCGCAGACGCGGGCTCCCCCTCCTCGAGCGCGGCGCGGATATCCTCGCGCAGGGCCTCGTCGGGATCCGCTGCCGCGGCGCCAACCGGCACGATACCGGCCTCCTCACCCTCGCTCGGCGGCGCGATGACCAGCGCAATCTCGCCCTTTACCTCGCCGCGAGCACGCAGCTCCTCGGCAAGCTGGGCAGCGGGCCCGCGCAAGACCTCCTCGTGCAGCTTGGTGAGTTCGCGGCAGACGGCAACCTCACGTTGGGGAAAGACCTCCGCCACGGCCTCGAGCGTCGCCACGATGCGATGTGGAGACTCGTAGAAGATGAGCGCGCCGGGCACCACGGCAAGGCGCTGCAAACGGCGCACGCGGTCGCCGTGCTTTCGACCCAAAAAGCCCTCGAAGAAAAAATGCTCGCAGGGAATGCCGGACGAAACGAGCGCCGTGACGCAAGCAGAGGGCCCGGGAATAACTTCGACGGGCACATCGGCCTCACGCGCCGCCTCGACCAGCGCCTGGCCGGGATCGGACACGCTCGGCATGCCGGCGTCCGAGGCAAAGGCGAGGGTCTCCCCCGCCAGCAGACGGTCGACCAGGCCGGCGGCGCGGCTGGCGATCACATTCTCGTCGCAACGGACAAGCGGCTTGGAAATGCCCAGGTGCATCAGCAGCTTTGACGTCACACGCGTGTCTTCGCAGCAGATGACATCGGCAGCGGCAAAGGCCTCGCCAACGCGCGGGGACAGGTCGCCCAGGTTGCCGATGGGCGTGCCGACCACATAGAGTTTGCCCGTATGGGCGCTGTTTTGCGTCATATCAACCTATTCAATCATGCCGCGCTCGAGCGTACCGAGCGCCGCGCGGGCGTCCCATGCTGCAATGCGCTTCTCGGTCTTCCACGTTTGGAAGAACCAACCGGCAGCCGGCGCAAACGAAGCCAGCTGGTTGGCGATAAACACGCGCTCGTAGGCATTGCGGCCCTCGGGCGTAACCGACGAGTTGGCAAAGATCGCCGCGCCCGACCATTCGCCCACCAGCACGGGGAACCCAGTTGAAATCGCCTCTTTAAGCTCGCGCTTGTTACGCGAAATCGCCGTCGTCAGCCCGCGGGGGCTCGTGATATCGAGCGCATACTCGTCGCGGTAATGGTACAGGTGAAGGTCCATGTAGACGTTCTTGTACTTGGCGCCGCGCATAAAATGCTTCCACTCGCTGGGATGCCCCGAAGACGAAAAGACGACGATCTTATCCTCGGGCATATACGAACGGACGAGCTCGTAGGCATCGCGATAGAAATTGCGCAGGTAGTGAGCCGGAATGCCATCCGTCATGGCAAAAAGACTCTTGCGGACACTCATCTGCGGCGTATCCAGCAGCTCAATGCCCAGCAGGCTCTCGGCCTCGCCGTAACGCTCGGCCAAGCGCTCGAGCACGTCGAGTGCGACATGGCGGCCGTTGGTGGACGAATGCCACTCGGCAACAGCCTCCGGCGTGGCGGGCGAATCGTTGGAATCGCCCTGGCCACCGGGCACAGTCGCCAGGTCAAGCAGCACGCGAATGTTGTACTTGGCAGCCCACTCAATCGCGCGGTCGATGTAATCGACAACCGAGATGTAGGAGGCATCGGACTCCTGTGAGCCAAAGGCATACCAAGGCACCGGCAGGCGCACGGCGTTGAGGCCGATCTGCGCCATGCGACGGAAATCATCCTCGCTCACAAACGTCTCGTAATGACGGCGCATGCGCTCGTTATAGGCGGCGGTGCCCATGGCCTCCTGCAGCTCGGCCGCGTTGGATGCACCGGTCGCCGCGTATAGCGACGGGGTAACCCAAGGCTCGGGAATAAACCAGCCAGAGAGATTAACGCCGAGTATCCTCTCCATCACTGCCCCCTTCGGATCGTGCAGGCCGAGCCTGCATCGTATTGCATAGGAAAAGTATCGTTTTGAGTATACCCGCGCGTGCGGACAGACGACCGAACGGTCTGTAAAGTGGCGCAAAAGCGGGAGGAATGTCTGGGGCGAGCGGGGCCAAGATGACGTACCGAGTGCGCATACACGCCGAGGGCAGGCGCCGGAAAGCGCATCCCATTCTTTCGTTCAATAATGGGATGCATTTTCCGCGGGTCCACATAACCCGCGGGCGCTACAAAAAGAAAAGGACCCCTTTGCAGAGGTCCTAGTCAATTCAAGGTGGCGGGGAAGGGAATCGCGTCCGCGCGCTGCGCGGACGGACCGCTGCGGCGCTTGCGCGCCTTGCGAGCTACGCTGGCAAACGCTATCGCGTTTCCTCAGCTCCGCGCCCTCACGGGGTTCGATTCCGTGCATGGGCTACATAAAAGAAAAGGACCCCTTTGCAGAGGTCCTAGTCAATTCAAGGTGGCGGGGAAGGGAATCGAACCCCTGACACGAGGATTTTCAGTCCTCTGCTCTACCAACTGAGCTACCCAGCCATTTGAGGTGTGCCTTGTTTCAAGGCTTGATTAGTATAACCAAGGACGCGTTCCGGTCAACCGAGAATTTTAAAAAAGTTTTTGAGCACAGCCTCGGTTCTATAAATCGGCACGTCAGAGGCATCAGCCGGCAGCAAGAAGTTTTTCGCTCAGAGCCGCACGGGCAAACTCACTTGGCGTCATCCCCTCGGCAGCCGCCCGTCGACGAATGGCCTCCTTCATTCCCAGAGGAATCTTGACCGACAGCGTTGCCGTCCCCTCACCTGAGAGCGGGGGCCGTCCATGCACGATCCCACCAACGGTGTGTTCGCCATCCGGAAACTCTCCGCGCTCGTACGACTCGCACCACGCGTCAATCATTTCATCCGTTACAACCTGACCATTAGCGGCCGTATACGTCTTGCCCATCATCGACCCCCTTTGCCGAACCTGTTCAATCTCCTGCCAAACTTACCCAATTTCGTATGACGGAAGTCAGCTGTCGCCAATTCTTAAGCCGGCACGCGTTGGAGAGCAGGGGTCGAAACAATGATTGAAGGACGCTCTAGTACGGCCCAGGCGCCGGGGCAGGAGCACATACGCCAGGGACGTACGTTTTCGTAGCATACGAGGACATAGCCGCGTGCGTCGATAAAGGCGATGTCGATGGGATAGGCCATAAAACACGTATGGACCGAAGAGCAGCGTGGAAACGCCATGACGAGCGGCAGGCCGTTGGCGGCAACCGGACGCCGTCCCAGCATGCCGCGCAGGCGCACGGCAAACGACTCCGCCACCACAAACTCGGCCGGCGTCCAACCCAGCCTGTTGAGTGCCCGCGCGTAAGCGATGTAGGACGAGACCGCGGTCACATGACCACCCCCGGACGCCACGGATCGACCGTCACCGCGCGCTCGTGCGACAACGTTGTCGGCGCCCCCAGCGGAACGCCAGCGATGCTGAGAGAAGTCGGCCACGGCTCATAGTGCATGGTGCAGGTGTAGGTCCTAAACGTACCGGATAGGGAGAGCAGGCCACCATCCGATGCCTCCGCGCCTTGCTCGCTCGACACTTCGATCTGCAAGTCATAGCCTTCCATGGCATTCAGAATTTGAGTCTGAACCGTCGCCGAGGCATCGGCAGAGCTCTCGTCACCCTCCCCGCCCGGCGCCACAGCGTGCGCCAGCACGATGTCGGGCACCACGCGGTCGAAGCGCGCGACAGCGCTGGCAAAGATCATGACGTTGTACACGATGAGTGCCAGCACCAGCAAAACGGGCGTAACCACTGCCATCTCAACCGTCGCTTGGGCGCGCTCCTCGCGCAGACGCATGCGGATACTCATTACGACCCACCGCCCAGAGCGCCAACCAGCGTGGCGACATCGACGGTGAGCGGGATGGAGCCACCGCCGGGCAGAGGAATCTCCGCAAGTGTGAACACCGTACCGCTAATGGTGCGTTCGACTTGATATTCCAACGCCTCGCAAAGCGCCTTGGGATCGGTCACGCCCAACGGAATACTTCGCAGTTTGTCTTGCGTTTGAGAGAGACCCGCAATGTCAGACCCCGGGCTCTTAATGACGTTGGCGGAATCGGTCAGCACCGGCTTTCGCAGGCGCAAGTCGCACGGTTCCAAACCTAGCGCCGCCACGGACGCCGAAACGGTATCGCCGAGCCACGATGCAATGGAGCCCAACGCACCGCCGCCCCCTCCTAGGTCTTTAATCATCTCGTCCATAAGTTCGTCGGCCGAACCTTGGATGTCTCCGTATCCCACGAGTAGCCGTCCCCAAACATCCATGACGCCGTCGAGCACGCCGGCAACGCCGCCCGAGCGTTCCTTCAATGTCGAGAAAAATCGCGAAAGCACGTTGTTTTGCGCCGTCGCCTCATCGGGGGCCAGCACCGCGGCAGAGATAGCACCGCGATCGCCAAGCCTGACTGCCGCGTTAAACGAGGAGTTAAGTTGATCGGGGCTGGTAATGTCACCCGAAACTGCAAAGGCGACCACGCCGTTACGGCCAGGTGGGGCGATACGCGGGCGCTCGCCGGAAAGCGCTTTAATGGCCTGGTCAAACGCATTGCCCGCACGGTCGGCCTCATCCTCGGTCTGACGCTCAAGTTCGAGTTCTTTGTTGCGGCATTCGACGTAGTCTTCCAGAGCCTCTTTGAATCGATCAAAGTGGTACTCAAAGCCGTTTTCGATAGAAGTCGAAGGAGCCGCAACGGCACCGAGCGACGAAACACCAAAATGGCATCTATTGCATTTGTCCTGCCCGTCATAAGCAGCAACCGAGGCCAGCCCGCATGGCGCCCCCTTCTTATAGTTGGGGCAACTCGTTCCGTAATGCAGATACGTCTTGCCATCGATGGCACTGGTTGGCCACACCGTATCGGTATAGAGTTCCGTCGCTCGCACCTCGTCAGTGTTGCGCGGCAACAGCGGGGTATAGGAAGCGACTTCATCTCCGTCCTCGGTTACATATGCACGATTGACCTCTGTACTCGCATAGGTGTAAAACGCCTTGCGCGCCGCCGACTCCGCCTTCGTCTCGACGCTTGAACCATGCGGTTTTTCGTCTGCCAGGCGTTGACGGTAGTAGGTCTTCGCGCGGTCGAGCGCCACCTGTGGCTCCCACGAAATGCTCGAGGCATAATGCGGGTTCTGCTCACCCGAGAGCTTTGCCAAACTCCTCGCACGTTCCCACATGCATGAACAGCTACCGACCGAAGCCGGAACCGATCCACCACAATCCGCCAGCCAAGCGCGCTCTTTAGCCTTCGCCGTGTCCTCAGAAGCCTTCCGCAGCTCCTCGGCCGCACGCTCTAAATCATCTGATGTGTCTTTAATGGTATCGGTCGAGATCTCTGACCCTTTGAGCGCAGCGAAGTCCGATTCGGATGTCCTGGGCACGGCAAGCGCCGTACCGGTATAGGCCACACTATCGGTATCCTGCGCCGACACCGCCTGCGTGGCACGCGCGGCGATCAGATATGGCAGAGCCGTCTCGATTTTCTGTAAGCCTTCCGATGCGCTTTTGGCAAACTTGTTGCGCGTTTTAATGATCTCAATCCCGGTGTCGACCATATTGCCGGCAACTGGTTCGGCACCTGGGATGAGGATGGCGACCAGGCCCGTCCCGATTGTGGCAAACCCCGCCAGCCCCAGACTCAAGATGCTCGCATCAACCACCGTGGCAGCCGTGTGATAGGACGACACTACGTTGGCACCCGCCAGCGCGCCGCTATCGGCCGCCACCTGGGTATCCCCGGCACGCGACATGCTCCATATCGCCGCGGTCGACGAAAACAACAACGTGAGCACCACTAGGATGACCACGGCAGAAGAAAGCGTGGTGTAGGCACCGTCTTCGATAAACAGATCGACACCGGCGCGGCCCATAAAGCCGCCTCGTTTGCGATGGCAGCTCGGACGGCGCGTCAAAACGCATCTAGACCAGAAACGCTTAATCCCATGCAGCAATCCACGAATCATAATCTCCCTCCAGCCATTCGGGACGCGATTGATACGAGACATCGACCTTGAGCTCAACGTAGCCGCCCTCGGCGGTACCACCCATAGCCTGCGCAAACGCACCGATCACAGGCAACGGCTTGACCTCGCCGGAAACGGACACGGACGAGACGCCACCCGCACCGGCCCGGCCAAGCTCGATATCCCACGACAACGGCCCGCCGGCATGAAAGATCGAAACGTTGGGCACTGCGGCAAGCCGGCGGCGGGTGAACTCCTTAAGATCGTCGTCCTCCGCCGTCGTCGTGGTCATGAGCCGCGCGGTCTCGGCGGCGGCAGACTCCATGACCGCGCGCGTATAAAGCAGGCACACCGGTTGCAGGGCGAGAAGGATGAGCGTCAGAAACGTCGGCAGCAAAAAAGCAGCCTCGACCGTAGACTGCGCCCGGTCCTCGTGCGCGATATCAATACAACGCGATGTCCTTAGCGCCCGCGGCGGCGTCGATAACCGACATCGAGGCAACGCCATGGGATGCCGCCCGCTCAACCAGCGCCGCCAAGCGCCCATCGGTGCCAGCACGCCAAAGTCCCGCAATCGCCAGCACGATCGATAGCAGCGCCACCGTGACGATGGCGTATTCCACAGTCGCTTGGGCAACCTCTTCACGCAGAACGCCATGCATTTCACGATCCCTCCTTTGAGCTTATTGTTTGCGGGACCAGGCGCACCGCGCGCAGACGACATGAAGCATCGCCAGCATCCGCGGCAACCGTCACCATATCGACCCAGCCGCGCCCATCGCGCACGATGGCGCCCCATACGTTGCCCTTAATATCGAGATAGCCGCTCAGGGCGAGCTGGGCCGTTGGCACCTCGCGGTAGGCGCGTAACATATCCGCCGCTGCCTCGGTCATCGGTCGGTCCTCGGACCATGCAAGCCGGACCGCAATCGCGTTGTCCTCAGGCGAATCCGTCGTAGTGCCAGACCGCTTGTCGAGCGTCCGCAGAAAGGTTTGCGCCGTGACAGCGACATCCGAATCGTCCGCATCTCGCATCTCATCTTTTTGAGACGCCACCGCCGAATCTGAGCCCGAATCGAAGGCGGCCCCAGGACGCTGCTGCCGCGCGGCGTTAAGCCCCCAAAGCACCGCCGCCATCGCCACGATCAGGCAAGCAAACACCAGCAGCACCCCGATGGAGCGCTCGCCCTCTACAGGCTGTTGATGCCCTCGCTGATCGCATCCCATAGCTCTTTAACCTTGCCCTTAAATGCGACGATGGCGATAATCGCGATCACCACGAGCACGCCGACCAAGATGGCATACTCGGTGGTACCCTGTGCACTCTCCTCCTGCAGTAGCTCCTTGGCGCGCTGACGAACATATGCCGCCCGGCAAAACGCCCAGCCCTGGACCTTGCCAGCAGCGTCAGTCATCGTGTTCATGTATTCCTCCCTACATCATCCCGCCTGCTCCCAGCAGCGGGCCCAATATGGACAGAAGCAACGCCGGCAAGATGAGCGTGCCGGTGGGAATCAGCAGCTTGACGGGCGCACGCTCGATCTCGCGCTCGACCGCGGCGCGATGAGCCGCACGGATCTCGCGACTTTGAGCGGCCAGCGTCTCGGCAAGTGGGGCACCCAGGGCGAGTGCCTGCCCCACCGTAATGGCAAAGGTCTCGAGCGCTCGCACGTCCAGGTCGCGCGCGGCGGCCAACAACTCGTCCTCACGCGTGCCCACGCCCACCTGCCACGCCATGCAGGCCCGCTCAAGGCGAAGAGCCAGCACTGACCGGCGGTTGGCGCAGAAAATCTCAAGCGCTGCATCAAACGAAAGACCGGCCGAAAGACCCAAGCGCACAACATCGATCATCTCGGACACTTCGCCGAGCGAAACTCGCGCCGGGCCGCCCGCTCCAACCGCGCCCTTCACTCGCGCGGTCAGGGCATCGACCACCGAGCGACCCGCGGCAGCGACCAGCACCGCCTCGCGCTTGCAGGCCCCTGCGATCTTGCGCGCATCCGCCCGATCCAAACCCGTCGCGACAAATACACTCAGGGCGCACAGGCAAGCCGCAACTGCAACTGGGGCGCTCATAGCTCCACCCTCATAATGCGCCGGATAACCACCAGGGCAACGGCGTTGAGGGCAAGACCCAGCACCACAGCGCCCGCGCCGGCAGGCGTCGCAAGACCGCGACGAAAATCTGCCGAAAGCAGCGCCAACACCGCGCACATGCCCGCCGGCATCGCCGCGACCATATGCGCAGACATGCGAGCCTGCGACGTCTTAACATCCAGGCGGCGCTTGAGCTCAATGCGCTCCCCCACCATGCTCGACGCCTCGGACAGTAAGTCGGCAAGCGGAGCGCCAGTGCGCTGTGACACCTTAAGCGCCAAGGTCACAAGCGAAAGACCGGGGGCGTCGATGCGCACGAGCAAGTCATCGAGCGCGTCGGTCGCCGAGATGCCGCAATCGATCGCCGCCGCCACCCGCAAAAACTCGGTATGTACCGGCTCTTGCGCATGAGCGCCCACAAAGCGCATGCCCTGGGCCAGCGAATGTCCCGAGGCAAGCGACATGGAAAGTGCGGTAAACGCCTCGGGCATGGCCTCTTCTGCATCGTGTTGCTCGCGCCGGCTCTCAAAGCCATCCCGAGCGGCGCCAACGGCAATCGGAGCAACAAGTCCCAAGGCAAATCCGAGGGGCGATAACGACACCATCGTTAGTAAAACGCAGCAGACACCGCTCGATAGCAGCAGAAACGCCAAACGCCCCGAAGCATCCTCGATCACGAGGCCAAGGCGATGCGCCGGAGCCAGCGATGCCCACGAACGGGCGATCTTTTTCAGCAGATCGTTTTCCACCAGCTCACGCGGCAGCTTCTCTGCCACCGTCTCGAGCGCCTGACGCGCCAGCTCCGCCGGCGGCACCTGTGGCACACGAGGTTCCGCCCCGCACGCCGTCGCAACAGAAAACCCTGCCAAACCCCCTACGACGAGGGGCACAGCGACCTCCATTCGTCCACCTCCTCTTGTGTGAGCGTCCCCGACCGCAGGCCTTCTGCGATAAACGGCGGCTCGCGGTCAAGCGTCCAGGTTCGCTCGGCGGCATCGAAAGTCACATAGCGCTCGAGTTCTACGCCGCCCGACGCGGCGCGACGCACCCCCGAATACGAGGAGACGAAACGCCTGCCATCGGCGTGGCGCTCGGACATCACGATGCCGTCGAGCGCCATGGCAATCTGCTCCTCGATGAGCTCGCTCGGCAGATCGATGCCATAACGTGCAAGCAACGTCAGACGCACCACGGTCTCCTGTTCTGAACCCGCATGAAGTGTCGTGAGCGACCCGTCGTGGCCCGTGTTCATGGCCTGCAACATGTCGCAGCACTCGGCACCGCGCACCTCGCCCACCACGATGCGGTCGGGGCGCATGCGCAGAGCATTGGTCACCAGGTCGCGGATCGTCACCGCGCCCTCGCCCTCAATTGAAGCCTCGCGCGCCTCTAGACGCACCACGTGCGGATGATGCGCAAACTTGAGCTCGGCAGAGTCCTCGATCGTCACGATGCGCTCGCCGGTGGAAATCTCACATGACAACGCGTTGAGCAGGGTGGTCTTACCAGATCCCGTGCCTCCCGCAACCGCCAGGTCCTGTCGCAGCGACACCGCGCACGACAACAGCTGCGCATACCAAAGCGGCAGCGACCCCAGCCCCACAAGCTCGTCCAGCGAGCAGATGCGGTCCGAGAACTTTCGGATGGTGAGAATCGGTCCGTCAATCGCCACAGGCGGAATCACCGCGTTGACGCGATAGCCCGTTTTGAGGCGGGCGTTGACAATGGGGCTGCGCTCGTCGATACGGCGGCCAAGTGGCGAGATGATGCGGTCGATAAGCACACGGATCTGCTCATCATCCTCAAACGCATGCTCGATGGGGTGCAAGACGCCGCCGCGTTCAAAGAAAGCCGAGCGGCAGCCGTTAATCATGATCTCGGTAACGGTGTCGTCCTCGATGAGCGGCTGCAACGGCCCCAAGCCCACCACGTCATCCAAAATCTCGTCGATGATGGTCTCGCGCTCGGGCGTCGCGAGATCGGTCGGCTCCTCAACATTGAGCGCCGCCTCCACCGCAGGACGCAATTCCGAGCGGGCAAGTGCCGGGTCGACATAGGCGCTGATACGCGCCACTTCGTCGTAACCCATGCGGTCCATCACGGCGCGCTTGGTGCGTCGTTTCACCGCGCGGCGACGCCCCGCATCTACAGGCGCTGCCGCCGCTGCAACGCCGGCAGCCTTAATCCTCGTTTGCAGGCTCATCGCTGATCACCCTCGCGCGACCAGGGAAGGCGAATACGCGGGCGTTCGGTTCGCATTGCACGGTCGGCGACCATATCGCTCCAAGGACCGACGGCGCACCCCAGTTCCACGAGCATCTCGCGCGTGGCCTCGCGCACGCTGGTCGCAAAAGCGCTGGTCTGCCCCACTGCCTCGTCAGCGCGCCCAAACGCCATGAGCGCGGCGAGATCCTGCCCGCCATCGGCGATACGAATCTTGGAGCTCAACGCACAGGCAATCTCAAAGCGCATGGCGACGTCCTCGTCTGCCCCGCGCGCACCGAACCGGTTGAACACGGCGCTCATGCGCGTGCGCGGCACACCTACTCGACTTGCCAGTTCAATGACGCGCGACGCCGATGTCGCGGACGACACCGCAGCATCGCCAACGATCAGGCAACGGTCGCTCGCCGCCACCGCAGCCGCCATGGCGTCGCCCCAAAAGACCGAGGTATCGATAAAGACCACGTCGGATTCGCGACGCAGGACATCGAGCAGTAGCTCCACCGGACGTGCCATGAGCTCGGCTTGCTCGGGCGCCGCGACGGGACCCCAGAGCGTAACGCCCGGGGCGACGCGCATCGATGCGGCCACGATATCCGGCTCGGTGAGCGTGCCCGCCGCCGACGGCTCGATAAGTGCCGCCATATCGCGCGGAGCATCGACGCCTAACAAGTCGTAAAGGTTTCCAAACATCAGGTCCAGGTCGAGCACGGCGGCACGCAAGCCCAACAGCGACGATGCGTGTGCCATGGTGGCAACGATCGTCGACTTGCCGCAACCGCCCGAGCCCGAAATGACGCAGACGACCGGAGCTCGATGCGGCGAAGCGGCAGCGTCTGCCGGCGGCATCGGAGGCGGCGGGGCGGGCGTCGGTGACAGCGTCCCCGTCTCCCCCGCCGCAACTACACGCTGCGTCCAAGCCGGCATGTCAGCTTGTTCGGTCTGCGAGGCAGGCTCGTTCTGCGCAATCTGCTCATGCTGCATCAGCGACAACTCGCCGCACCCGGCAAAGCCCTCAACTTCGTCGAGTTCATCCGCCAGATTCACGCCGTGCACGTATCCCATATCTACAGCCGGGGAATCGCCAGCATGCTGCGCCGGCCCTCCAGCGTCATCGTATACAAGGGGGTTCCGGGGGCGCCGACCATGCTCGGCTTCCGCTTTTCCATAATCATCAACACGCGGGCCTCTTGTAGCGCGAGGCGCCCCGGGTTCCCTATCAACAAAAGCATCGGGCTCAATCGTCATGCGCCGATCGGAATCAACCGCTCCCTCGCCCGCGCGCCCGTTGCCGCATATACTGTGCGCAGCGATGACCTCGGTCGCCCCTGCGCGAAACAGCCCCTCGATATCCGACGGATCGAGTGCTTCTATCAACACGGCCACGCGACTCACGCGGCCTTCGGCCGTCAGGCGCGCAACAGTCTTGCGCACATCTTCGGTATCAAACAGAGACGCCGCGATGATGGCAGCCCCGCGGCGCGACGGAAACGCCCGAGCCATGGAAACCAGCCCGTCCAGGTCACCTACGCGAAGCACCTGTGCACCCGCATCACGGCCCTCGACTTCCCGCTGCAACAGCCCGTAATCGCCGCACGCGCAGCACGCAAGCCAGATCGCCTTCATCACTTGTCGCCTCCGCTCTTTTTGCCGCGCGCCGTGGCGGGAATCGTCAAGCTGACCGTTCCCTTGCCCGAGGCTCCCAGCAGTTCCTTGACGTCTTCGGGGTCAGCCGCCAGCGTCACCCATTCGATCTTGCCCTCGCGCGTGGCACCGGAATCCTCACTGGTATCGATCACGTACGCGCCGCACAGTCGATCGGTTACGCCGTCTTTTTGCACATACACATCCACGTAGCTGCCCACGCCCGTGGCGCCGCCGACCGAGTGCTCGGCATCGACCGCCACCGAAACGGCGACTTTGCCCTTAGGCACCTCGAGCTTGTGGCTCTCGGCCTTGGTGTAGACATTGCAGATCACGGCGTTTTTGGGAATACGCGAAGTCGTCACGTCGCCGCGCACCTGGCGCAGCTCGGTCGCCGCGTCACGCGGCAGCAGGCTCGTCAGCCATTCCTGGGTTATGACATTGGTCTCATCGAGGGTCTCGCCCACATCGATATCGCGCGCCGCGACGCATACCTCGACGCGATCGCCACCGTACTTGGCCAAGGTCTCAGCCTGGACCTGTTCGGCTTGCGAGCGGATCGACGAGCCGTAAACCATGCAGAGCAGAGCAGCGAGCACGCCCGCGACCAGACTGATGGCGATGCGCTTGCTCTTGTTCACGGCCGCTCCTCTCATGGCAGTGCCGGGCGAATGCCCGTACCACCATTGTCTGGGCGGTCAGAGTGCAAAGCGGCGCAATCGCGATCTTGGTTTTCGATGTCAAACCAATCGCCGACCAAAAGCTGACCAGCCCGTCAAGCTCATGGCAAGGTTTTGGTCAGCACGTCAGCAAACTGCATGTTTCGAGGCTTTTTCGCAGCAAAAAAGCCGTCTCCCGAACAGTTGGGAGACGGCTGTCATAGGAAAAATCAATTACAGATGAACATCGGGATCGAGTATTTGAGCGCTCACGCGCATGGATGACGCCAGGTTTTGGAACGTTTCCAGCCGCAGGCTGTCGATCTGCCCGGCGTCCTCGGCCTCGCGAACGGCGCAGCCCGGCTCATGGGTATGTGTGCAATCGCCAAACCGGCATGCGCGCGATGCCTCGACAATCTCGGGGAAGGCGCGCGCCAGACCCCGCTCGTGACCCACGAGCGGTAGACTGCGCAGGCCCGGGGCATCGGCGATCACGCCGGCGTCGCCCGGCAGCGCCACCATCACGCGCGCGACGGTAGTGTGACGGCCCTGGTCGTCGCGTTCGCGCACACCGCCGGTCGCCAACGTATCGTGGCCCAGCAGTGCATTGAGCAGCGTCGACTTGCCGGCACCCGACTCGCCCAGAATCATGGCGCAGCTCCCGGCAGGCACGCAGGCACGGACCTCGTCCAGGCCGCGGCCCTCGGCAGAGGACGTCACGATCACGCGCACGTCCGGACCCACCAGGCGGCGCACGCGGTCCAGATCGCGCTCGAGCTCCTCGGCATCGCAGCGGTCAGCTTTGGTAAGCACCACCACCGGCTCGGCATCGCAGTCAAGCGCCAACACCAGCGAGCGCGCCACGCGGTCGAGCAGTACCTCGCCGGCACCGAGCGCCTGCACGATTAGCACGCTATCCACGTTGGAGCAGAGCACCTGGCGCTCTCCGCGGGCACGGCCGCGCCAACGCTCAAAGCTCGTACGGCGCGGCAGCACGCACTCAATCACGCCCATATCGTGCCCGGGAGCGCGGCGCACCGCCACACGGTCGCCCACGGCAGGCAGCAGGACCTCGTCCTCGCCGCGCGACTTGGCAAACCCCACGGCATGCTCGGCGCGGAAGGTATCGTTGGCAGTCGCCACCAGCGGAAACCCGCGATCCAAGCGCACCACGGCGCCAAGCTGCATCTGCTCGGGCTCCTCGGCATGTGCGCAGAAATCATCAAAGGCAGTCTGCTGGGCTTCATCGACCGGCAGGTTATCGAACGCCGGAACATCCTGCAGCGCGTCAAGCCCCGGTACACTCGCCAGCAACTCCTCAGCAGATGCAGGGGCTTCGGTCGCGAGCTTCCGACGACGATCGCGCTTAGCCCGCGCCCCCGTCGTCTTTTTCTTCGCCTTAGCCTTAGCCTTGCCCACAAACGCCTCCCAGCACCCAAAATCACAACTGAGCAGGTATTTTACCCATAAAAAAGAGTCGGTCGAGCAACTGCTCGACCGACTCACACACTTTCCCTCAGCTCATGGTCCCGAGAGGTTATCCGAAGGCCCGACGCCGGGAGGGGTTTCTTCTGAGCGATCCCGCAGCGCGAAGCGCGAGGACCAGCGAAGAAGAAACCCTGCAGGCGGTCGGGCCGGTGGGAAGGATGACCTTTCGACCTACTCCTTCTCGACCGCGCGCATGATCGCCTTGTAGATCTCCATCAGCGGAATGATCAGGAAGGCCAGACCCAGCGCGGCGACAACGCCCTTGAACTCAAGCGTCACGGGGCCAAAGAACATCTCGGCAAGCGTCGGCTGCACGGTTACGATCACCGTCAGCACCAGCGCCAGCGCAGCCGAAGCCCAAAGCCACTTGTTCTGCTTCTTCATGCTAAACAGCGACGCACGACGGCTGCGCATATTGAAGCAGTGGAAGATCTCGACCATGTTGAGCGTGATGAACGCCATCATCACGCCTTCCTCGTCGGCATTGCCGGCGATCATATCGGCGATGTGGATGTAGCCCATGTCAAAGTACACGCCCACAAAGAAGCTCGCCAGCACCAGCACGGTGATGATCAGGCCCTGGACAACGCAGTCCAGACCCATGTGACCAGCAAAGACGCCGTCCTTGGCGTTGCGCGGCTTGCGCTTCATGATGTCGCCCTCGGCATCCTCCATGCCCAGCGCGAGCGCGGGGAAACAGTCGGTGACCAGGTTCACCCACAGCAGCTGCACCGGCTGGAAGATGGTAAAGCCGATAAGCGTGGCGATAAACACCGAGAAGACCTCGGCAAGGTTGGCCGAAAGCAGGAACTGGATGACCTTGCGGATGTTGTCGTAGATGCGACGGCCCTCTTCGCAGGCACCGATGATGGTGGCGAAGTTATCGTCGGCGAGCACCATATCGGCGACGTTCTTGGTGACGTCGGTGCCGGTAATGCCCATGCCCACGCCGATATCGGCGCGCTTGATGGACGGGGCGTCGTTGACGCCGTCGCCCGTCATGGCCACGATCTGGTCGCGCGACTTCCAAGCCTCGACAATGCGGGTCTTGTGCTCGGGCTGGACGCGGGCGTACACGCCGTAGTCCTCGATGTGCGCGTCGAGCTCCTCGTCGCTCATGCGGTCGAGGTCGGCACCGGTAATGGCCTGGCTGCGATCGGCGACGATGCCCAGCTGCTTGGCGATGGCCACGGCGGTGTCGATGTGGTCGCCCGTGATCATGACGGTGCGGATACCGGCGTCGTGCGCCTCGCGGATGGCGTCGGCAACCTCGGGGCGAACCGGGTCGATCATGCCGGACAGGCCGCAGAAGACCAGGTCATGCTCGAGCGCAGCGGGGCTGCAGTCGGCGGGAACCTCGGTGTAGGTGCGGCTCGCCAGCGCCAGCACGCGCAGGGCCTCGTCGGCCATGGCCTTGTTGGCTGCCACGAGCTCGGCACGACGCTCCTCGGTCAGGGGCACAACCTTATCGCCCTCGTAGATATGGGTGCACAGGCCAATCACCACGTCGGGCGCGCCCTTGGTGTACTGCTCGTACTCGCCGTCCAGGGTCTCGACGACCACGGACATCATCTTGCGGCCCGAGTCAAACGGAGCCTCGCCCACGCGCGGATGCTCGGCAGTCAAGCCAGTGAGGCCCGCCTTGCCGGCGTCGTTGACAAGAGCGCACTCAGTCGGCTCGCCCACGGCCTCGCCCAGCTCCTCGTCCCACTGGGCATCGGAGCACAGCGCCATGCCGGCCAGGAACTTTTCCTTGGGCGCAGCGAGCTCGTGCTTGACGACGGTCATCTTGTTCTGGGTAAGGGTACCGGTCTTGTCGGAGCAGATGGTCTGCGTGCAGCCGAGTGTCTCGACAGCAGAAAGCTTGCGGATGATCGCCTGGCGCTTGGCCATCTTGGTCACGCCGAGCGAAAGGACGATGGTCACGACGGCGACCAAGCCCTCGGGAATAGCGGCGACGGCGAGCGAGACGGCAACCATAAAGGTATCGAGCAGGGCCGTCGGGTCGGTAAGGACGTTGCCCACGCCGTGACGGAGGATGTCAACGCCAAAGATGACGACGCAGATGACGATAACCATGATGGTGAGGATGCGGCTGAGCTCGGCAAGCTTCACCTGCAGCGGCGTGAGCTCTTCCTTGGCCTCGGCCAGGGCGCCGGCGATCTTACCCATCTCGGTGTTCATGCCGGTGCCGACCACGACGGCGCGGCCGCGACCGTATACCACGGTGGAACCCATGTAGCACATGTTCTTGCGGTCGCCGAGCGGCACGTCGTCGGTGCCGGCGGCGAGCTCAATCACGTTGGCATGCTTCTCGACGGGCACGGACTCGCCGGTAAGGGCGGCCTCCTCGATCTTCATCGTGGCGCTCTCGAGCACGCGGCAGTCGGCCGGGACGGAGTCGCCCGCCTCGAGCATGATCACGTCACCGGGCACGAGCTCGGCGCTCGGCAGGTGCACGAGCTTGCCGTCGCGCAGAACCTTGGACTGCGCGGCGCTCATCTCCTGCAGGGCCTCGAGAGCTTCCTCGCTCTTGGCCTCCTGAACCACGCCCAGCACCGAGTTGACGATAACGACGAACATGATGATGGCGACATCGGCAAAGTCCGCCTCGCCCTTGACCATGCCCGTGAGCGCGCTGATGACGGCGGCAACGATCAGCATGATGACCATGGGGTCGGCCATCTGCTCAAAGAAGCGCTTCCACAACGGGGTCTTCTCGGCTTCCTCGAGCTTGTTAGGGCCTGTCTTGGCGAGGCGCGACGACGCCTCGTCGTTGCTCAGGCCGAGGTACTCATCGACACCTTGGTCGCTGAGTACCTCCGCCGCGGCGGACAGGTATTCCTTTTGCATATAGAGTCCCCTCCTGGGATTCGGGCCACTCAGCAGATTGATGCCCGATCATAATTCCCAGGAGAAGGGCAAGGGCTCATCAAGGCTGCCGTGCTGAGCGGCAGTTGATAGTGGGGCTATGGTACCCCAAAGCGGCGCGTCTAGCCAAAACATTCCAATTGGAAACACGGCTCGAGTGCAACGATGCAGACCGTGTGATGCTCAACATTGATAAAACGTTTTTTCTTCGGCACATCGTCAAACTGAAATATCGCCCAGATAGCAGCGGTAAGAGCGGATGGTAAAGATTTTGCATATACCGTTTTCCCAGCAAAAAATGAACTTCTAATTCGGCATACGGTCGATTTTTAGGGGTATTCGGTCGGCAATTCGTTATAATCTTCTCGGTTTTATTTCTTATGGTTTATCTATCAGCGCAAGACGATGTCAGATGGAGGTCTGAATGTACAAGCGCACCAAGATTGTATGCACCATGGGTCCCGCCTGCGATAGCGACGAGACCATCCGCGAGATGATCAAGGCGGGCATGAACGTCGCCCGTTTTAACTTCTCGCACGGCTCCTACGACGAGCACCACGGTCGCATCGAGCGCGTCCGTCGTATTTCCAAGGAGCTCGGTCTGCCCGTCGGCATCCTGCTCGACACCAAGGGCCCTGAGGTCCGCACCGGCCTTCTGGTCGATGGCAAGAAGGTTGCCGTCAAGACCGGCGACAAGATCGTCGTCACCGCTCAGCCCACGTCTGAGGATTTCCACGGCACCTCTGAGCACATCTCCCTCGACTACCTGGCTCTGCCCTCCGAGGTCGAGAAGGGCTCCCTCATCCTGATCGATGACGGCCTGGTTGCTCTCGAGGTCGAGTCCGTCGACGGCCAGGATATGACCTGCGTCGTTAAGAACGACGGCCTGATCGGCGAGCGCAAGGGCGTCAACATGCCCAACGTTAACATCTCGCTGCCTGCTATCACCGAGCGCGATCGTCAGGACATCCTCTTTGGCCTGACCGAGAACATCGACTACATCGCCGCTTCCTTCATCCGTGACGGCGAGTCCGTCCGCGGCATCCGCGAGCTTTGCCGCGAGAACGGTGGCGAGCACGTGACGATCTTCCCGAAGATCGAGTGCGCCCTGGGCGTCGAGAACTTCGACGAGATCCTCGAGGCTTCCGACGGCATCATGGTCGCCCGTGGCGACCTTGGCATCGAGATCAAGCCCGAGCTCGTTCCGCACATCCAGAAGGAGATCATCGCCAAGTGCAACGCGGCCTACAAGCCCGTTATCACCGCTACGCAGATGCTCGACTCCATGCAGCAGAACCCGCGCCCGACGCGCGCCGAGGTTGCCGACGTTGCTAACGCCATCTACGACGGCACCGACGCCGTTATGCTTTCCGGCGAGTCCGCTGCCGGTAAGTACCCGGTCGAGGCCGTTAAGATGCAGGCCAGCATTGCTCTCGAGACCGAGAAGTACCTCCCGGCCCACGCTCCGCTCGAGGTTCCGGCCGACGCTCATGGCACCCGCGTTGTCAACAACGTTGTGGGTATGTCCGCTGTGAACATGGCTACCACCGTTGGCGCCAAGTGCATCACCGTGCCGACGACCACCGGTCGTACCGCTCGCCTGATCTCGCACTTCCGTCCCAACATGCCGATCTGCGCGTTCTCCCGCCACGAGTGGGCCGTCCAGCAGATGATTATGTACTGGGGCGTTATCCCGCACCAGGCCGAGATTACCCAGGGCACCGTCAACGGCACGATCGTCAAGGCGATCGAGACCGCTAAGGAGCTCGGCTACGTCGAGGCCGGCGATTTGACCGTCGCTACCGCCGGCGATCCCCGCATGAGCGTCCAGCTCGAGGACAAGGTCTCCTCGACCAACGTCGCTTACGTCGCTCAGGTGCGCTAAATCGCACTTGCAAGCACACTTGCATTGCAAAGGGCCCGGAAGGCTTTGCCTTCCGGGCCCTTTTTCTGTGTCAATGCCGGCACACGGCAAAACACGCACCCATTTCTTTACCAAAAGCGCGAAATCCACCTTTCGAGGACCAAAAATAAAGTCCCAAGCGCTAAAAGTGTTCGCCCGATGGCGAAACCACACCTTACCCGACGCTGCTAAATCGTTTTAGCAAGAGTCAGATCGACCTGGTTTTCGGAAGTGCGGGGAAAAATTGCTTACCCCCGAGCACAAGCCCTTTTATTTCAACAAAACCCCTGATAAAGTTGGCTCAAATACCGCTTGTGCTTTGCCTGTTTGTCTTTTTCCCCGCACTTCCGAAACCGATAGCCTTTCTAGCCCAAACAACGCTCGAACGATCGGATTGCCATGTCATTTCTCGCTTGCGGACCCACAGCTTTTCAGTACTATCGCATCCCGCCCCAGATACTAGGACTCTATCCGGCAATCCTGCCGCCCGACCATGACCATCGCTTGGTGCATTACTCAAAACAACCAGTATTTAAAGACTTGCTCGGCACACCAGTTTGGAGATTCGTGGGCGAAAGAAAACAGCGCGCGAACGGAAAGCTATTTCATAGCCGTCTGCTAACCCAAGAGCCGCCTCCTGGGTCGTTTAGGCAGACTGAGCATGGGTTTAATGTCACGTCCCCGGAGTTCACACTGCTCAACCTTGCTACGCAGGTCTCGCGCAACCAGTTACTCATGGCTTGCTACGAGATGTGCGGCTCCTTTGCAGTGTTCACGCCTTGTAAACGGGCGCAGCAGCAGCTCGATGAAGCAATTTCGCTTAAGCTCATTCCGCCCGACTGTGGTTGGAAACGCGTTGTCGACACCAAGGGCAATGACACCAACCTGTGGAATCGCCCACCGCTCCTCAGCGCAGCGGATATCGCCGCGTTCGCCAAGCAGGCCGCAGGCCTGCGCGGCGTTAAACAACTGCGCTGGGCAGCCGAGCACATGACGGGGCAGACCGCCTCACCCTTCGAAGTACAGACCTCCATGCTTGTCTCGCTCCCCCGCGACGAGGGCGGCATGGGCATCAACATCGCAAACAACGTGCGCATCCCACTCAGCGACGCCGCACGCTCACTGTATGACAAAACCTGCTGCTACGCCGATATCCTCATAGAGAGCAACATCGACAGCATGGGCGTCATTTTGGAATGCCAAGGCCGCTCCGCCCATGACAGCGAAGCCGCAAGTCTCTCCGATGCCGAGCGCACCACCGCCCTCACAAGCATGGGCTATGACGTTATCCAGATAACCTATGAGCAAATCAAGGACACGAAGAGCTTTAACAACATCGCCGAGCTCATTCATAAAAAGGCGGGGCTCCCCTACATCCCAAAGACCGATCAGGAACGCACCGCCGCAGAAACCCTGCGACGGGAGCTGTTGGTCAATTGGGATGAACTGTTCTCCGTTAAGCCGGCCGGCTAGCAGCTAGCGATCAGAGGGACTGCGGGAACGTCAGAAGCGGCAACGCGAGCCGCAAAGCCCGCTTCGGTCAGCTCGATGACCTCAGTAAACGTTGCGTCAAAGAATTTCTCGGTCAGCAGGCGGTACGGCGGATGATCGGGCTCGCCGGGGTTTTCGCGTACAATCTCGTGCATGACGCCGATGGTCTTGAGCACATATTCTTTATGGATGGGATACTGCCCAAAACGCGTCGCAGCGGTATACAGGCGATCGGTCGCACGCGGGATGGAGACAATGCCCAGCGTCTTGCCAAACCAGTCAAAGTCGCCTTGCTTTTTAATGCGGAACTCCTCACACGGCTTGCCGCCGTGCGCCTCCAGGTACTGATTCACGCGCGTATTCCATACGGTATCGGCCACCAGATGCGACCAGACGCCCAGCGTTAAATCGAGCAACGACTGCGCCACATCTTCGGACGCAAGCGAGAACTCACAGGCGCCGGGACCGACAACCGGCTCGGCATCCTTGTAGCGCTGTGGATAGTGCACGCGGTTCAGTCGCTCGCGTTCCTCGATAATCGAGGTCGCCGCGGCCGGCGCACCGGTGGGTGAACTTTTAAGCAACGGCGCCACATAGGTATCCCAGAACTCATGCTCACGAGGCTTAGGGATGGGCTCAGGCTTGGCAAAGTGCGTAATGCGGTACGGGATGGGATCGGCGATGCCAGGGACCATATAGCCCACGAAGATATCCGGAACCACGCAGCCAAATAAAAAGGCATTGCGGTCGCGCACGCTCTTGGCAAGCGCACCGGTGCGCCCCAGCAAACGCTCCGTCTGAGCGATATGAATGTTCCAGCTTGGCA
Organism: Collinsella sp.; assembly: GCA_018378775.1. Lineage (GTDB taxonomy): Bacteria > Actinomycetota > Coriobacteriia > Coriobacteriales > Coriobacteriaceae > Collinsella. Next base: position 47,979 of record JAGZWV010000015.1, read on the forward strand.
TAGCCACCCCCATAAAACCTGGATAACTATACCATCACGGCAAAGCCACGCGGGCGGCTACGCACGCTCTACGCAGCAACTAGTCCGTAGCACCGCTTTCGGTTCCATACGACGGCGAAGGCGCCTCGACCACATGGTGATATCGATCGATATAGATTGCACGGGCCCCCAGGCGGCGCACCAAATCTTGGTGATGTGTGCTCATCAAGACCGTCTTACCCGCCGCGACGTAGGCCAGCAAGAAGTTGACCACAATGTCGCATGAATCCTCGTCGAGCCCATTGGTAGGCTCGTCGAGAACCAAGATATCCGGGTTCATCGACACCACCGCAGCCAGCGCAACGCGCTTCTTTTGCCCACCCGAGAGCTGATAGGGAGAGGCGTCGGCAAGGTCGGCAACCTGGAACAGCCCCATGGCATCGCGGACGCGGCGCTCGAGCTCGCCCGTCGGCAGCCCCATCTGCGCGGGACCAAAAGCGACCTCCTCGCCCACCGTGGCGCAAAAGAGCTGCGCGTCGGCATTCTGGAACACAAAGCCAACGCGCTGATGAAAACGCTGAGCGGCCGCGGAATCCTTTAGAAACGCCGCATCAATCACATGCCCGTCAAACAGGTATTCCCCTGCGTCCGCAAGCTCAAGGCCGTTAATAAGGCGCATAATCGTCGTCTTACCGCAGCCGTTGGGACCGAGCAGGGCAACGAGTTCGCCACGATCGACCTGCAGCGACACGCCATCGACAACCGTATGCCCCGCAAAGGAAAACACCACGTCGCGAAACTCGATGAGCGGCGTGGTCTCGGCGCCAGCAGCACCGTTCGCGCCCATCGCGCCATTTGTATCGTTTGCCAAAACGTCGCCCTTCCCTAGTTGCATCCCCAGCCGGAACCAGCAGTGCCTACAGCACGGCGCACAACACTGCCAGCAGCGCCACGCCGGCCGCATAGACCGCATCGCGCCAGCCAAACCCGGCGCGTGCGGGAGCCGGATACACACCGGCAAAGCCGCGGCAGAGCATAGCCTCGTCCATCGCGCGGCTGCATTCCATCGCCTTGATAAAGGTCATGCCCATGATACCCGCGATCGAATCGGTACGCGAAAATCCCTCAGGCGCACGGCCAACGCTGCGCAGCATGACCGATTCGCACAGATCGTGCGCCGTGCGACCCAGCACCTCGATGTGCTTGAGCGCCATATCAAACGTAAAGATAACTTCGTCGGGCAGGTGCAGCATTTTGAGCGCCGCCGACATGCGGCTCCAGGTAAGGGTCCACGAAACACCCAGCACCAGCGACACATTAATGAAGGTCTTGAGCGCAATCTTGAGCATGGCGCCCGCAGCAGAAGCGTCCAGCAGCAAGGCGGGCAGTACCAGAACCACCGCGAGCCCTGCAGCGCCAAGCGCCGGCACAAAGGTTGCCCGCAGCCCGCGTACGGGGCGCACGGCAACGAGCACCAGCGCGATAGCCGCCATCAACATGAGGTACAGAGGGCTCTGCGTCAGACACACGCACAGGACGCAAACGAACATCCCCACCAGGCGCACCGAAGCCGAAACGCAAGAAAGGGCGCGGTCGATCATCGACCCGCCCTCGTGTACGCCTCCACCCAGGCGAACCCGCTCAAGCAGGCTCGCCAGGTGCAGGACATTCTTTTGCATCACACGATGCCGAACCCCCGCGGGCTCGTATCGCTGCTCGACCGCAAGCCAGCTAGGCAGCTCGGCTCTTGCCATGAGTACCGCTTTCCTTGACCGTCAGCGAAATCAGGCGGAATACGATGGTAAGCACCGCCACGCCAATCACGCCCGAAAGGATATACATGGCAGCCTGGCCGGCAAAGCCAAGACCCTGCTCCTCGGAATAGGCCTGAAGATAATCGCCCGTGGGCAGTGTATCGGCAAACGTCGGAGCGTCGAGGCCGACCGAAGCCTGCAGGCTGTCGTCGCCAGCCTCCTGAACGGCGGTCGCGGCGCCCTCGGCGTCCCACTCGCCCCAGGCGTCACCGGTGGCCAGCAGGCCAAGCGGCGTGGCAACGACAAGCACGGCGACCAGAATGAGCGTGGGAACCAGCGAGGTCTTCTTGGCAGCAGCGCCCTCGGCGTCCAGCAGGCCGTCGGAAGCCTCGGGGCCGACGATAACGCTCGGCGCCGTCTTCTTAATGAAACCGTAGATGGCGGCCGTCGCCACGCCCTCAATGACACCGGCGACCAGCATATGCGGGATCAACATGGCCGGAATAGCCACAGACAACGGGAAGGGGCAGTACAGCGGAGCGCCCGAAGCATTCATGAAGAGCATCGGCTGAATACCAAACTCGATTGCCGCGCACAGGGCCGCCAGGCACAGGCCGACCCAGCCGCTTACGATGGCCGAAATTGAGGTACCCCAGCTCTTGTCGTGCAAACGGCTGTTGAGCGCACGGAACACGATGGCCGCGGCAAACGGCAGCACGAAGGCCATGTTAAAGCAGTTGGCGCCAAAGGACAGGATGCCGCCGTCGCCAAACAGCAGCGCCTGCAGCGCCAGCGCGACCGAGACAGCAATGGCCGCGGCCTCCGGGCCCAGCAGCAGCGCGATGAGCGCGCCGCCGACGGCGTGACCCGTGGTGCCGCCGGGCAGCGGCACGTTGAACATCATGAGCAAAAAGGAGAACGCGGCGCAGATGCCCAGAAAAGCCATGTGCTCGCGATCGAGCGTGGCGCGCACCCTTTTGATGCAATGGACCCAAACGGGCACCATTGCCACCGCCATGACGGCATCGGTCTGCGGGGACAGATAATTATCTGGAATGTGCATGTACGCCTCCCGGTTATCGGCGCACGAAATTGCAACGCCGCTTAAATCACCTTGTCAGTGTTACGCATTGTCAGATTCGTAACACGCCGCGGGCTATCATAGCAAAACGGCGCACTGCCGACAAAGCAGCACGCCGTTATGTAATGCGCGTGTCATATATGAAGGCTCAACGGTGCCTCATACCGAGCATAGCGGTCACGTAGGACTCGGCGGCAGCCACCGCCGACCCATACCCCAGCGCAAGCCCTATCCGCGGACCTCGCCGTTTACGCCCTTGCATACCTTGGTGACGATCTTCTGGTGCGCCTTCTCGACCTCTTCGCTGGTGAGCGTGTGGTCGTCGGAGCGATACGTAAGCGCAAAGGCCATGGACTTCTTGCCCGCTCCGATGCGGATGGGATCGCGGTAGACGTCGAACAGGCGCACGCCCTCGAGCAGCTTGCCGCCGGCGCTGGTAATGCGGCGCTCAAGATCCTCGCAGGTCACAGCATTGTCGACCACGATAGCAAGGTCGTGCTCAACAGCCGGGTACTGCGAGAACTCGCGGTAGTTCTCCTGGTTGCGGGCGCCCTTGATCAGCTTGTCCAGATCGAGCTCAAAGGCAACGACGACCTCATCGATGCCCATCGCCTCGCGCGCCTCGGGGTGAATCTCGCCGACCCAGCCCAGTACGGTGCCGCCGGACAGAACCTCGGCCGCACGACCTGGCTGCAAGAAAGCGTAGCCCTCACCCTCGACGGGACGGAAGCGAACCTTCTCGATGCGCAGCTGGGCGAGCAGCTCCTCGACAATGCCCTTGCCAAAGAAGAAGCGCAGCTTGCGGTACTTCATGTTCCAAGACTGCTCGCTCCACTGGCCCGAGAGCACGCCCGCCACGGACTTGGTCTCCTTGGGCAGGCTGGCGTTCTCGCGACCGTGGAACAGGCTGCCGACCTCGTACAGGTGCACGTTGGGCGTACCGTGCGCCTCGTTGTAGGCCACGGACTGCAGCAGGCCCGGCAGCAGCGAACGACGCATCTCGGTCTGCTCGGCTACCAGCGGGTTCATGAGCACCACAGGGCAACCGCGACCCTCGGTGGACATACCGATCTTCTCCAGGTCGCCCGGGGCGGCAAAGCCAAAAGTCGTGGTCTCGTTGAGGCCGCAGGCGCGCAGGATCTCACCGACCTTACGGGTGAGCTTCTGCTCGCGGGTCAGGCCGCCGATGTGGTTCTTGGCAGCCGGGATGGTCGCCGTCACGCGGCCCATGCCCCATAGGCGCAGGACCTCCTCGATCAGGTCAATCTCGCGCGGCAGGTCGGGGCGGAAGCTCGGCGGCGTGACCATAAAGTCCTCGCCGTCGCGCTCGACGGTGCAGCCCAGACGGGTGAGCGAACGCTCGATAAAGTCGGGCTCGATGTCGGCACCGCAGATGGCATGTACGCGGGCCAGGCGCAGCTTAATGCTGTCGATGGTCTTGGGCGCGGGGAAAACGTCGACGTAGCCGGGAGCGACTTCGCCGCCGGCGATCTCCTCGATGAGCGCGCAGGTAACGTTGGCGACGTCCACACAGCCGGTCTCATCGACCTGGCGCTCAAAGCGAATGGAGGCGTCGGAAATCAGCGACAGGTCGCGGCTGGTGTGCGAGGTGCGACCGGCGTTGAAGCAGGCACTCTCAACCATCACATCGACGGTATCGTCCTCGATCTCGGAATCCATGCCGCCCATAACGCCGGCCAACGCCACGGGGCGCTCGCCGTCGGTGATAAGGCCCATGCCGGCGTCGAGCGTGCGCTCCTCGCCGTCGAGGGTCGTAAACTTCTCGTCCTGTTGGGCGGCGCGAACCACCACGCGACGCCTGCCATCGCGCTCGGCAAAGGTGTCCAGGTCAAAGGCGTGCAGCGGCTGACCGGTAAGCATCATCACGTAGTTGGTGATGTCGACGATGTTGTTGTGCGGACGCACGCCCAGGGCGTTGAGACGCTTGACCATCCAGTCGGGCGAGGGGCCGACCTTCACGTTGCGCACGATGCGGGCGACATAGCGGTCGCACAGGCCCTCGTCGGCGATCTCGACCGAAAGCTCGTCGTCAGTCGCGCGGCCGGTCTCGGCCTTGATGGCGGGCAGCTCAACGTGGAAATCGCGGTCGAAGATGGCGCCGGTCTCGCGGGCCATGCCGATCATGGACAGG
>JAGZWV010000100.1 GCA_018378775.1 Collinsella sp.
AACTAGGAATCGCCAGAACCGGAAAATACCGAGTCTGGCGATTCTATATATTTAACTTGAAAATTTACATTCAATCTTCAAGTTTACTTTAAAAATAAACGCATTTATTTACTAAATACGATTTATGAATTCTTAAAAATCTGAAATATGAATCTTTTTTACGACAGCATCAAGTTTGTCATAAAATTCATATACTTGTTTTTCCAAGTACACAACAATTTTTCTTTCTATACTTTGAAAATACAAAATTTAGTCTAAAGAAATTTCGTAATATACTTTTTTCGGACTAAATTGAAAAGATTCTCTATCATTATCTAAAATTTTTTTGCTTGTTTGAATTCATCTACTATTTCATCATTATTAAATGGTTTTATCATAAAAATCCATAGACCTTGTCTTAAACAATTGTAGTACGTATTGCTACTTAGTGTCTGCTGATTTAGCAGCTATCTGTAACTTCCAACTCTTATATCTGTTCCGGTCATACCAGAATCGGAACAGATGCAAAAGAGCACAAAGTATTCGCCTCTGAATCCTGAACAGATTCGTCACGAATACAGATAATGCGATAGATGTCAACTGCGTTTCTTCCAGTTTTGTGGTAATGCAGCTCATACCATAACAGCGTTTGCTCAGGCTGAAGGTGCGCTCCACTTCGATTCTATCGGTATTATCCTGATACTCTTGTTTTTTATCAACTTTTGCTGTGGCGCTTGGTCTGCCCAGCTTTGGACCTGATAACCGGATTCCATGCTCTTTGCAATAACTCCTGTTTTCCCTGGTCCGGTATATCTGATCTGCCAGGACACGTTCTGGATAATAACCGGTACGCTCTTTGAAGCGTTCTATTGCTTCAATCAGGCAGGTGCTCTCGTTGTATGCCTCGAAAGATATTTTTTCGAGGCGCCCATAACCTTCGCTGTCAAGACTGAGATCAAATTTTGCGCCAAATTCAACAGGTGCTTTGACCTTCCCTCTGACAATCGGCCGAAGCCATGGCTGCGAAATGCTTACAATGCGATGCTCTACAGAATGGATTCTGTTATCATACATATACTGTTGCTGTTCATACAGCCTGATGATGGTAAGATATAGGCCGATATCCTTACCTGTCATGGCGTATCCATCACTCATGAACTGTTCCAGATAGCCAAGATCTCTTTTCACGTAGCCAAGCTGTCTGCGGAGTGCGCTGCGGATTTTCTTTGCCGTGTGCTTTCTGCTCTTGGCAAATGCAAGATACTCTTTTCTGGCACGTTTGCGGTATCTTCTTGGCAACTTAAGACCATAACATTTACAAAAACAGTAAATCATGTTTTCCAGCTTTTCTCTTGCTTCGTTCAAAAGCGAGATGTCCTGCGGATAACGTATGTTTGCAGGTGCGCAGGTTGCATCAAGTGTCAGAGTCCCTTTGTTTGTATCTTCTTTTGCAGTACCATCATCACCGGATTTTCCTACGGATGGAGGAGTATGGTCATCTTTGTCATCCTCCTTGTGAGCAAGAAGATACTCATTTACTTCCATCAGCATATCTGCTGAAATGCGTTTACGGAAAAGAACCAGTGTACTTGCATCAAACGGAGCTTCTTCCCGAAAACCGGGAAGCCCGATAAAGTATTGCAGATACGGATTCTCAGCGATCTGTTCCACAAGCTCACGGTCGGAAAATTGGAACTTGGTCTGGATGATCAGGGCTCCTAATGCCATGCGAAGAGGCTTGGCAACATTACCCGTATCACTTGGAAACAGCTTGGCATATTTTACTTCGAATTCATCCCATGGGATTCGGTCAGCCAGTCTGACCCAGCGGTTATCCGGATTCATGTGGAGTCCCATAGGTTGGTTGAAATCGAGGAATGAATGCTGTAACTTGTCGATCGGTTTGTACATTGTTTTAGCCCCTTTATACTTAAAATCTGTAAGAAAACTGCAAGAAAAACGATTTGTTTTTGTCAAAATCCTTGCAATCATTATACCAGAAAATGGGGCAAAAGTCAGTAAAATCAAGTGTTTTCAGTTTGCTCAGCAGACACTACTTAAAGCATAACGCCCAGTAACAGACAAGAGGACTTGCAAGGTTTCTGACCTTTCAAGTCCTCTGCTGTATCATGGTACTGTTGGCTGTGTCCGTTCTGTCAAGGACTGCCCTACGGCGTATCGGCTTCGCCTTGCCCCTTGACACTTCTTTTGTCTTCTATTTCACTTTTTCATATTTCAAGATCCCTATATCATCTAAACATCTTTTTAAAGTTCATGTTTTCCCTTTCTCCCCGTATACTCGATAGGACAAGTTTCAACTAAAAACACTACACTCTTATTTCAACTTAATAAAAAACTCCCCATTGTTTCGCCATTCAAAACTTTCAACCTCACGTTCTCCTTTCTTTAGAATATTATCCTGATACCAATTCCCCCATGTAATCAAACGTAAATTATTATCACGAATTGATATTTTTGTATTATCATTAATCACTCCTAATTCAAGAATTTCATTTAACTTCATTTATTTCCTTCTTTCTCCGGGAGAGCCGCTCCCAGTTGGTTTGTATTTATTTAGAATCCCCAGCGATCTTTTTCTTTGCCTCTTTGTACCAATCTTTAAAGTCCTCGTAATCGTCTCTGTCATCTACACCGACAATTGCCATATTCTCGAATAGAGAATAATTATATTCCGGCAACACTTGATCCATTAAATCAAAAAGCCTATTTGCAAAGGTCTTTTGTTTATCGGGCCATTCGATTAAAGCACACCTTGTATTTGTCCTTGTGTCTTGCATCTGTCCCTT
>JAGZWV010000101.1 GCA_018378775.1 Collinsella sp.
CGATGGGTAAGTACACGAGGGGTCTCTTGGCGGTGATACTGGCCGTAGTGCTGGTATTGCCCGCCGCAGCATTCGCCATGCTGCCCGAGGCCAACGCCAGGTCCAGTACGGGAATGGACGGGCCGACAGCGAGCGGGCCGACGGTCGTCGACCCCGACACCAGCGGACGCTGGGAAAAATGGGCGGCCGGCCACAGCGGCAATAAGGTGACGACTCAAAACGTCGGTCGAATCTGGACCGACAAAACGGTTGAGGCAACCGGAGAAAACGAAGTGTCAGATTTTGTGACCACGCTTTCGGCGATGTCCTCGACGTCTAATTCAACCGTGACAGTCACCACGCCACTCGACATCGTGCTAGTGCTGGATGCATCCGGCTCGATGAATGATCCTATGGGTGGTGGAGATTCCACCAAGCGTATCGATGCGCTGAAGAGCGCTGCGAAAAGCTTTATCGACACCATCGCCAAACAAAACGAAGGTATCGAGGGTGTCGATAGGCAGCATAAGGTTGCCATTGTTAAGTTTGCGGGTGATGAGACCGACAAAGTTGGAAACGACAAGTACCGCTCCGGCGGCCATAGCTACAACTATTCGCAGACAATGCAAGAGTTGACAGCGTGCACGGTTGGCGGCGCAAAGGGTCTTAAGGGAACGATCGATTCTATCGAGCCTGCTGGCGCTACGCGTGCCGATTATGGTATGAAACAAGCCGAGAAAAACATTAAAACTTTTGGACGCGAGGGCGCCAAGAAGGTCGTTGTGTTCTTTACCGACGGCAAGCCAACGAGCTACAGCGAGTTTGATTCTGATAATTATCCCGATGCCACGTCGTATGCGAGCGACGAGCTTGGCACGCGCGCGGAAAAGTCCGACTACTACAAGTCGGCGACCAATGCTGAAGAGCTCAAGAAGGTCTTCGACGACATCTCACAGGCCATCACATCGGAGCCGCCTTATCCGACCGAAATCCATAAGGGCTACGACGAGACCAAGTCCGGCTACATCACGTTTACCGACGAGCTGGGCGACTTTATGCAGGTCGACGGATTTACCGAAGTCGTCATCAACGGCATGTCGTTTACCAAGGCGAGCAAGACGGTCAACAAAGAAACCAATACCGACACCTACGAGTTTTCCGGCAAGGCAAAAGACCTGCTCATCACCGTGCAGCGTGCTGGCGATGACAATCCCCGGAAGGGCGATATCGTAACGGTTAACATTCCTGCGTCGTTGATTCCGCTGAGTCACTTTAAGACCGTAGACGGCAAGCTTTCGGTCGACAACGTTAAGCCCATTCAGGTGAAGTATGCCTCGAGCGTGAAGAGCGCCGCACTTGACAACCTGTTTACGCCCGAGAAGGTAGCAGGGCTCAAGAACTACATCGAGCATAATACGACTGTCGTTGACGGCACCAAGACCGTGAGCTTCTACGCGAACAAGTGGAGCGGTGGTGCGCTGGGTGATACGGTTGCGACCTTTGAGCCGGCCGACACCAACCGCTACTACTACTTCCAGAAGCAGACTCCCATTTACGCGGATAAGGACTGCACGCAGCCTGCAAAGAATTCGCTGGCAGATACTGGCACCTATTACTACAAGGATGAGTTTGAGGAGCGGGGCTCGAACGGCGAGGCCAAGCCCGTCACTGCTGTCATCGAGTTTGTCGGCGGCGACGCAGCGAAGTTTGACGGCGCTCTTGTTGCCGACGAGGACGGCAACCTTTCGTTTAGCGTGGGAACCGCGCGTTTGGCCTTTATCGATGAGCTCCACACTACCAAGGGCAGCGTGGGCGGCAACAGCACTGGTACCGCGACCGACGTTCTCAACCCCAAGTGGAACAACGTGTCTGCCAAGGCGACCGCGACGCATGTCAATTCCTACCTGGGCAACAACGGCAAGATCAGCTTTGCGTATGACATGACGCCGGCAATGGTGAACACCAAGGCCAGCTTTGGCCTGACCAAGGTGCTCAAGGGTCGCGACTGGACGAATGCTGACGCGTTTGAGTTTGGCCTGACATCCGAGAGCGGCGCCCCGATGCCTGCGGCTAGGACTGCGACCGTGCGCAAGGCTGACCTGGACCAGGGCAAGGCTGCCATCGACTTCGGCACGATCGAATACACCGAACCTGGCACGTACGTCTACAAGGTCAGTGAAAAGCATGCCGGGACCACGATTGACGGCATCGCCTACAGCAAGAACGTCGCGGAGATCACCGTGACGGTAACGCCCGACAAGAAGGGCGAGCTGAGCGCTGGCGTGAAGGTGACCTCGGGCGAGACCGAGTTCAAGAACGTTTACGCCACGAATCCTGTTGAGTCCAGCGTCACCGACCAGATTACCGTGACCAAGTCTCTGACCGGGCGTGACCTTACGGCCGACGAGTTCAGCTTTGAGCTGCTCGAAATCATTGACAAGGAAGTTAAGCCTGTCGAGACCGTTGAGAACGCCGCCAACGGCAAGGTGACGTTCAGTGCCATCAAGTACACCGAGATCGGCCAGCACACCTACATGCTGCGCGAGGTCAAGGGCGACGCCGGCGGCATCACCTACGATGACGCGACCTACATCATCGTGACGACCATTGCCGATAACGGCAAGGGTCAGCTGGTTGCCACGCACGAGCTGAAGGGCGCCAAGGACGCCAAGAGCATCAAGTTCAAGAACGTCTACACCACGAATGCTGCCGAGGTATCACTTGTGGGCAAGAAGAACCTGCAGGTCGCCGACGGCTTGACCCCGGCTGACATTGCCGGCAAGTTCACCTTTACCGTGACCGGTGAAGATGGTGCACCCATGCCCGCGAACGCGAGCGTGACCAATCATGCCAAGGGCAAGGTCGACTTTGGCAAGATCACCTTTACGCTCGACGACCTTAACAAGGCTCTGGGCGAGAAGCCCGAGAAGCGCGAGCACACCTTTACCTACACCGTGACCGAGTCCGGCGAGGTCGCTGGCGTGACCAACGACGCCAAGCTGTCGCGCGAGGTTTCCTTCACCGTGACTGATGACGGCAAGGGCAATCTGAGCGTATCCCACAAGCCGGACGGCGATGTGGCATTTACGTTCACCAATACCTATAACGTGACGCCTGTCGAGACGAGCGTCACCGACCAGATTACCGCGAACAAGGTTCTGATCGGCCGCGACCTCAAGGAAGGCGAGTTCTCCTTCGAGCTCGTCGAGGGCAACAAGGTCGTTGCCACCGGCATCAACGACGCCGAGGGCAACATCACGATGAGCGCCGTGAAGTACACCGAGGCCGGCGAGCACACCTACACGCTGCGCGAGGTCAACGGCGGAACCATCAGCAAGGGCATCA
>JAGZWV010000102.1 GCA_018378775.1 Collinsella sp.
GCCCGAGGATTTCTGCGCGCTGGCAAGCGTTGCCGGCGTGGGCGACGGAGCGGTCGCGGTGGGCGAAGCCCTGCCGTGCGAGCTGTTCCGCGAGGCGCTTGAGGCCTTGGACCCCGAGGCGGTGCTACTGCTCGACAACAACGCGGCTGACGCCATGCGCGAGGCCTACGCCGATATGCTCGTGGCGATCGATGACTTCGACACCGCCATGCTCAAGCCCGGCCTGGTCGCCCATGTGCAGGGCCGCCGCGTGCTCGCGCTCGACGGCTTTGAGGCGGCACTCACCGACAAGGCCGCTAAGCAGCGCATGTGGGCCTACATCAAGCAGCTGACCCCGGCGGCCGCGCCGCTGTAGCGAGCCCGCGTCGACAAACGACCCCGAGCGGGCGAGCCGTACCCGCGGAACGCAAATCCGTCGCGCCCGCGCCCTTACATCACAGCGCGCAGCTCAAACCGATCGCCGTTAATGCGGAACTGACAGTTGCCGTTCATGCGCTCCACGGCAAGTTTGATGCTCTTGGTGCCAAAGCCGTGGCCCGCATGCCGGGTCACGGGCATGCCGTCGACCATGCGCGGTGCGCGGTCAAACGTGTTGGAAACTAACAGCAGCAGCTGGCCGTCCTCAAATCGCAGGTCAAAGTCGACGAATCGCTTTCCTTGGGGTGCGGCGCTTGCGGCGGTGATAGCGTTTTCCAAGGCATTTGAGAGCACGCTAAACAGGTCGGCGTCACCTACGTGGATCGTTTCGGGTACGGCGGCGCGCAAGTTGGCGGTAATGCCGTTTCTATTGATATCCGAGTTGAATGACGAAAGCGCAATGTTTACGGTCTCGTTGGCACAGAAACGGCGTACGGCGGTGCGGTCGCCGGCTTCGCAGAGCTCATCGATGCGTTTGAGCGCCTCGTCGGTGTGGCCCTCCTCAATTAAAGCGGCCAGGCCGCGTAGGAAGTGGCGCATATCGTGGCGAAGAATCGACAGCTCGCGCCCAGATTGACGCCAAGCCTCGAGCTCTTTGATGGCGGCGCTGTCGCGGGTTTCGAGCATCCAACGCTCTCGCTCGGCGGTTTCCTTTTCTTCGTATTCGCGCAGGTAAACGGCAAGAAACATAAGATAGAAGGCACAGAGCGCAAATGCCAAAAACTCAACCGTCACCACCGAGCCCGAGTGGAACAGCGTGGTGTAGACGTTGGTGGCGTAGTCAAAGATGTAATAGACGAGCGGCAGGATTAAAAGGATGCCCAGCTCGGTGGTGCTTTTAATCGCTAAGCGCGGACCGATGTCGCCGGCCCAATGCAACAGGACGGCAAAGACGGCGAGCGTGGTAGCGATGCGTGCCAGATAGTACGCGATCTGAGAATCGGTTGCGACAAATGCGGCGATACCCATCCAATTGCTGAACTGGCAGCTCAGATAGGCGCTGGTGACGCCCAACGCCGCGAGCAGCGGACTCAAGTGGTAGCGCGCGCATAGGTAGACGGTAAGCGGCAGGTGCACGACGAGCGGATAGACCTGACGGGCAAAAAGCTCTCCGCCAACGACATTGGCGATCGAAAAGGCAGCGCCGGTTGCGGCCCCGACCCCCACCAACTCGAGTGCATGGCGTCGATTGATTTCGATACCGCACAGCGCCGCCGAGGCAAAGACGCCAAAGAGTAGCGTTGTGGCGTGGTGGATTGCCCAAAGGGCCATTTCGACCGAGGAGATCATCAGCGCCTCCCGCCCTCAAAGCGCACCGCAAAGTAGGCGTCTTGGAACCCCTGTTTGCTGCTGCGCGACAGCGGAATGCACGCGCCGGAGCGCATGACGATGTCCGTGCGATCGAAGTGGTCGATGTTGCGCAAGTTGACCTGGTAGCTACGGTGGCATTTAAAGAAGGTGGCATTTTGCGCCAAACGGTCCTCGACGCTGCGGAACGACTCGAGTGCCTCGATATCGCGTCCGTCGCGCAGGTGGAAGACCACGTGCTTGTTGCGCGCCTCGGCATATTCGATGTCGGACAGGCGCAGGGCGTGGTAGCCAAAGGACGTTTTGATCACGAGCTCGTCGGTTACCGCCGGGCGCATGCTCGAAAGCTCGTCGAGTAGCTGCGCCAGGCGTCCGTAAGTCACGGGCTTGAGCAGATAGTCGAAGGCTCGGACCTCGTAGGACTCCAGTGCAAACTCGGGCGATGAGGTGAGAAACACCAGACGCACAGCGGTATCGGCCCGGCGCAATTCGCGCGCGGTGTCCATGCCGTTGACGAGCGGCACGATCATGTCGAGCAGAATGATGTCGGCGCGCGATGCGGCATGGCGGGCCAGCAGGTCCTCGCCGCGCGTGACGAGCGCAACATCGACCGCCGTGCCCGTCTCGGTCGACCAACGGTCGATCATCCGGTGCAGTCTATCTAGAAAAGCGACATCATCGTCGCAGGCAATAATCTTGAGCATTCGGCCCCCTTAAGTAGTTCGATTTTGCCACATCGGGCACGCGCCGCTTGCGGGGGTGCGGACCGTTTGCGCCCCACGGCGTGCAGCTCGCGCCAAGCGGTGTTGCGGTGGCGAAAGATGCCTCCTGCACTATCGAAAGCCCGGCTATCCTCAGCTTGCCAGTTCGAAAATGGACTTGCCGCATGATTGAATCTTTATTTCAACTTTACACCTAGGTTTACAGCTGTCTTGTCAGCTGTAAACCTAGGTGTCATACTAAAGCCCCAAGATTCGCC
>JAGZWV010000103.1 GCA_018378775.1 Collinsella sp.
AAGACCACCAGCGAGGCCGAGGAACTGACGACGAGAATAAGCCTGATCGAGCATGATCTTCCTTTCATACATGCGACTCGCGGGCACCCTGCCCGCTTTGCTGTTTGGAAAGATACGGCCTCGATCGGGCGACGACCGCCTTATCTGCGGTTTCTTACGGGCTATTGATAGACCCTTACCGCAAGCGCAGCACGGCCTTTACAAACGAATAACAAACCCGCCACCAAGCATGGCCCGCCTTTTACACCAATAAAAACAAAGTTGCGGTGAAATAGTTCCTGCTTGGCCATCAAATGGCCCATTCTAGGAACTATTCCACCGCAACTTAGATTGGGAAACCGCGAAACCTTAAAGCTCTAATTCATTCAAACGGAGGATCGCAACAATATAGATCTTGAGTGCTTGCTTGAGCTGCTCTTCGTTGGCGCACTCGTTGGGACCGTGCATCTGGCCGCCCCATGCGGGCAGCTCCAGGCCGGTCTCCTCGGGGCCAAACGAGACGGCGCGGGCAAAGTTGCGCGCGTACGTGCCGCCGCCCATGGCAAAGGGCTCGGCATGCTTGCCGGTGAACTCGTTATAGGTATCGATAAGCGCCTTCACGGCCGGATCGTCGGCAGACACCGAGAACGGCACCTTCGCACGACCCACACGGCACGTCACGCCAAAACGGCCCACGAGCGGCTCGAGCTGCTCGCGGATGGTATCGGCACTCGTGCTATCGGGGAAGCGCACGTCGATGACCTGCTCGATATGGCCATCCGCCACACGGATGACGCCAGCGTTGCAGGTAAGCGGGCCAAACGCTGGGCTCGTCGCGTCGATACCCAGGCCGCGACCATAGGCATCCGCATGCACAAAGGCCAGGAACTTGACGAACTCGTGCTCGGCAGGCGTCAGCAGGCGCTCGTCGCGTGCACCAAACGCGTCCTCGGCCTCGCGCAGATACGACACGATCAGGCCGACGGCGTTGATGGTGCCCTCAGGCATCGAAGCGTGACCGCCAATACCGTGGGCGAAAATCTGCGCATGCCCGTTATCGAGTGTCGTGATCTCAAGGCGGTCGGCGTTCTCGACCGGCGCCGGCAGCTCATCGGCGGCAATCGCGAGCTCGCAGATAGACTGCGACGGAATGGCGTTGCTCGCCTCGGCACCGCTCCAGGACACAATGCGCCCGCCGTCGATCTTGGGGCTCACGAACGTCGCCCCAAACTGGCCCTTCTCAGCATTGCAGACCGGGAACTCGGCATCGGGCGTAAACAAAAAGTCGGGGTCTGCGTTGTTCTCCAGATAATGGTGAACGTCGGACATGCCCACTTCCTCATCGCAGCCCAGCAGCGCGCGGAAGGTGTAGCGCGGAACAATGCCGTGCTTGAGCAAGTAGGCGCCGGCGTAGAGTGACAATACCGCCGGGCCCTTGTCGTCGATCACGCCGCGACCGAGCAGCCAGCCCTCGCGGCGCTCCATGGTGAACGGGTCGGTGTTCCAGCCAGGGCCGGCGGGAACCACGTCCACGTGGCAGATAGTCGCGAGCTGTTTGTCGCCGCGGCCCGGGATATCGGCGATTCCCACATAGCCCTCGTCGTCGCTCGTCTGATAGCCGAGCTTCTGCGCGATGCCGAGCGCGCAATCGAGCGCGTCACGGACCGGGCGGCCAAACGGCGCGCCGGGCTCCGCATCGGCAGAAACTGCCACGGACGGATAACTCACCAGCTGCTCGATATCGGCGACGACATCCTCCCAGACCTCGTCGACATACTCGGCAACGCTCTGCTCCACCTGATTCATGGACGACCTCCTTACCAATGAGCGGCGAGCGTGCCCGCCCCTCACATCAAATACCTATATAGCGAAAAGTTTAGCAAGCTCGGCCACCGAGTGCACCACTGCATCGGCACCCGCCGCCTCGTGCTCGCCCGGCGCCGCCGCGCCCGAATAGATACCAATGCACGGCACGCTCATCGCGTGCGCGCCCTCGACGTCGTTAAAGCGATCGCCGATCATCACGGCATCGCCCGCGGCCGCACCCAAGGCCGCCAACGCGTCGCGGACCGAATCGGCCTTGGTCTCGCGCCCCTGCGGCGGATTCATGCCAACCACCGCCTCAAACTGAGAAAGTCCCAGCTCTCCCACCATGTCAACGCACTTTGCCTCCATGCGCGACGTCGCCACGGCCAAGCGCTTGCCCTGGGCGACCAACCCATCCAGCAGCTCGGGGATCCCGTCAAACACGGGATACTCCTCCGGTCCCAGCTCGTCAAAAAAGGCGCGGTACTCGTCGGCCACCACAAGCGACTCCTCGCGGGAGAAGCCATAAAAGTCGTGAAAACTCTTCCACAGGGGCGGCCCGATCATGCGACGCAGGTCACCCATCTGCGCCTCCGAAAACCCGCGTGCAGCCAGCGTCTTGCGCGTCGAGGTCATCACCGCCCGACCCGTATCGGCCACCGTGCCATCAAAATCAAACAGCACGACCGGCCGTTTGCATATCTCCAGCGCCTCCATCGGCATCCCTCTTCCCCAGTTGACGATTTCCACACCGACACTTCAAACTGTTGACTATTCAACAATTGAACCTAGAAATGTGGAACGACTCCACTATACTTGTCGCACTTTGCTCTCAGAAGGCGGCGCCGTCGCGCCCCAACGAAAGGTGCAATTATGTCTTTTGCCATCATAACCGACTCCACG
>JAGZWV010000104.1 GCA_018378775.1 Collinsella sp.
GATTAATGAATGCCCACACTTGGTATGACCACCACGGGCAGGAGGCCGTCAGACCAAGGAAGAACGCAATCTCCAGCTTTACGTTGAATGCGGAGACCACGCCATTGAATGTGATGCTCATCAGTCCCTGTTGCTGCCCGGCCGCCGTCAGGAACGGTTGTTGCAGGATACGAAACACCTGATCGCTGAACATCCATCCCACTATCGACATGATGATGATGCCGGCAATGGCCCGAACAAAGCGTTTGCGAAATTCGACAAGATGATCGGCCAGAGGCATCACCGCATCGGGGTTGCGGGGCTTGCGCGTTTTGGACTTGCGCCCTACACCCCGCTTCCACCGGCGTGTAGGGTGTTGCGCACCCGCGCTGGCCTGCTGCGTGGCCTCGTGTGAGTGATCGATGAGATCGTCGAGGTCAAGATGTGTATCCCGATCGCCGGGATGCATCGCCGGTGCAAGGGGTGCCGGAAGCGCGGGGTTTCCGGGAACCGTGCTCATCGCTGTTCGGCTCCGGTTGCTGTAGTCGGGGCGGCGGTGGCGTTCATCGTGACGGCTTGGGGTACGGCGGGAGCGGGAGCCGGTGCTGCCGCCGGAGCCGGAATCCTTTGCATACTGCGCCGTAAAGGTCATGTCCCCGGTGACCGTCAGATCCAGCACTTCATTGCTGGTGCGGGTTATACCATCCGTTCCCAGCCAGCCGGTAAAGCTGTATCCGCTGTCCGCAGCAACGCTCGGTACAGGATAACCGCTCTTACGCATCGTGGACCCGTCTTTTACTGCAAAGTTGGAAGTCCCCTCCAGCGTACCATGCTCACCAGTCTGGAAGAGAACTGCATGGCGCTCTACCTGAGTTACCTCCACTTGGAGTGTATAGCTCCTGCTCACGGTTGCCTCCGTGTCGGAGTCCGAACCGAAATCAATAAAATTGTGATGGGACTTGTAGAAAAGCTCCGGGGTACCTCCGTTTTCCACCAGGTAACCATAGATTTCGACCATGTAGTAGTGTCCATCGGTCCTGGCGTGCTCCTGGCCGTCGATAGGAATGACCGCATTCCCCGTCTTGACACGATTTAGAATTCCGTTTTCAGCGGAGCTGGAAAACAATTCAGGTTCCGCCCTGCTTCTGGGGCCGTTGACACCGCTTTCCTCTCCGGATTCATCCCACCAGCAGTATTGGAAATACACATAGGTATCCTCTGTGCCCTGCTGCTCTTTCAGCAGTGGGTGTGAAACCTGTACCCCTACGGTATGCGGGCCCGCCGCATCCAAATCTATGCTTAATGTGTGGAAATCCGCTTGAACAGTACCGTCCGCAACAGGTTGAATTGTCGGGTTCTGTATGACATAGTCTATTTCTACCGTTGGATTATCTGAAGTAATATTTATTTTTCCGCTGTCTGTCAATTTTTTGTCATCCACTGTCCAAAATGTATTATAACCGGGCTTGGACACCTGTTCTCCTGCGGGCTGCGGAAGCAGATAGTCCTGGTTGACGGCCCAAAATCCTGCTGCCTCATCATACTCATACTGAATGGACTGATAGTTTAGTTTATCCTGCTTGATGACACCCTCTTTGGCATTCTGAAAGGTGAGCGTCACCGGATAGGACAATGCACGTTTTACCGCCCCTGTAAAGCTCCGGCCCACTGTATAGTCCACATAGCTTTTCCTATTTAAAAACACCACCAACAGGTCATCGTTTCCGGTTTTAAATGCAGATGTATCATATCCGGTTAATCGTGGATCCCATCCGTCTCCTTCCTTTTGAATGATGATCTGGGAAATCCGTTTGCTGTAAAACGCCTCACTTCCGATTGTCTCTACACTAGCAGGAATAATTACCTTTGCATCCACATCGGAAGCAAAACAGTTCTTAAATGTCTGCCTTCCAATATAGGTAAGGCCCTCCGGCAGTTCAAAAACCGCATTCTGGTTACTACTACCGGCCACGCGGATATACCGAAGTCCTTCGCACCCGTTAAATACAGAACCGGCAGAGGATGATCTGCTTCCTAATTCTTTCAACGTTTTTGGTAAAACAACTCCTGTCAGATTGGAGCAGCCGGAAAAGGCGCTTTTTTTAATTACTGAGACATTTGTCGCTGATAAATCAAGTATCCCTGTCAGTTGGCTGTTCCCCTGCAAAGCCTGCTCACCAATTGTTTCAAGTCCAGTTGCATCATCAAAACTAAGAGCTGCAACACTGAAACTCCCCAACCCATCCATATATGTGACTGCATTATGTAATTTTTTATCGCTTGTATAAGAATCCTTGAGCCCATCGTTATTAATTTCCGTCACGCCTGATGGAATAGAGATAGCCAAATAAACCTTTCCCTTATCAGGATTAAC
This sequence comes from Collinsella sp., assembly GCA_018378775.1. Lineage (GTDB taxonomy): Bacteria > Actinomycetota > Coriobacteriia > Coriobacteriales > Coriobacteriaceae > Collinsella. The sequence continues at coordinate 2,354 of JAGZWV010000104.1, forward strand.
GTTTGCAAACCATGTTTTATCGATTCCATATAAGGTTCCGCCCGAAATAGCAAGCCCTTCTTCCGGCACTGCGATTGGCGCCCCTGCCGTGCTTCCATCTACCACTGATTCTCCTGACTCAACAGAAATTGCAGTTATCGGAATATAAGAAATAATCATAATTAAGCATATCAATATCTTTAGTAACCTGCTTCTCATAAATAAATCTGCCTCCCATCTTCTGATTTGGAATTGTGTACCTTTTCAAAGCAGCAGATTGTAAGGATTACCTTTCTATAAAGTGATTGATATTGCTCCTTTTCTATGCTATACTTCAATTTATAGAACAAAGGC
>JAGZWV010000105.1 GCA_018378775.1 Collinsella sp.
AGGCCCTGCCAGTTCGTCAGCTCCGCCATATCACCCGGCAAACGCAAATAGGACAACCACGCAAAGACCAGGCTATCCACCGCGCAGAACGGCCGCTCCTCAAACGGATCAAACGCCGTCTGGGCATAGGTCAAAAAATTAGGCGAATCCGACATGGCCCTCCCATCAACTATGGTGCATTGGGGTGGTGCAAAGTAACCTGACCCCCTCGCACCAAAAAGGCGCCCGGACCGTATGGCCCGAACGCCTTTCATTGTAGTCTGTTGCCCAAAAGAGCTTGATTTAGCAGGAAAAGTCGACGCTGTCGATGATGTCCTTGAGGGCCTTGGCGGAGGCAGTGAGCTCATGTTGCTCGTCATCGTTCAGCGGCACGGGGACGCGGCAGACAACGCCGTCGCGGCCAACGACGGTCGGCATGGAGATGGCAAGATCGGACAGGCCATACTCGCCCACCATGAGCGAGGAGACGGGCAGAACGGTCTGCTCGTCACGCATGACAGCGGTGCAGATGCGCTTGACGGCCATGGCGACGCCATAGTAGGTGGCGTGCTTCTTCTCGATGATGGTGTAGGCGGAGTTCTTGACGTCCTCGGCGATGCGCTTCTCGGCAGCCTCATGCTCCAGGTGGCCGTGAAGCTCACAGAAGGTGTTCAGCGGCACGCCGGCAACCTGGGCACTGGACCAAGCGACGAACTCGGAGTCGCCGTGCTCACCCATGACATAGGCCTGGACATCGCGCGGGTCAACCTCGACGTGGGCGCCAAGCATCTGCTGCAGACGGCCGGTGTCGAGCACGGTGCCGGAGCCGATGACATGGCCCTCGGGCAGGCCGGACATCTTGATGGCGGCATAGGTCAGAACATCAACCGGGTTGGAGACGATTAGCAGAATGCCGTCGAAGCCGGACTTCTTAATCTCGGGGATAATGGACTTAAAGATGCTGACGTTCTTGTTGACCAGGTCCAGGCGGGTCTCACCGGGCTTCTGGGCAGCGCCAGCGGTGACAACGATCATGGCGGCGTCGGCGACATCGGAATAATCGCCGGCGTAGATCTTCATCGGCTCGGCAAACGTCATGCCGTGCGCGATATCCAGGGCCTCACCCTCGGCACGGTTTTTGTCCACGTCAATGAGGACCATCTCGGAGAACAGACCGCTCTGCATCAGAGCGAACGCCGAAGACGAACCGACGAAACCGCAGCCGACAATAGCGACCTTCTTCTCGTTAACCATTAGAAACTCCCATCTCTCTCCACAAACAAGCCGCCCGGGAACGACCCGAGCGGCTTGCCGTAATCCCAATACATCCAATCGGGACTTTGATTATGCTCCTATTCGCAGCCAAAAATCGACCGTTTACCGAAATTGTTTGCAGAATTCGTAAAATAACTGCACGAAATCGGTTTCGAGCTATTGACGAGCCGAAATAGGTTTCTAATACAGGCCCGCCTCGCGAATGGCCTCGACAGCCAAAGCGATCTGATCGGGCGGCAGGACCAGCGCCATGCGCACGTGCCCCTCGCCCGAAGGACCAAAGCTCGCGCCCGGCGTCACCACAACGCCGGCCTTCTCCATGAGCTCCTCGCAAAACGCCATGGAATCGGTGCGACCACCGGGAAGCTTGGCCCACACAAACATAGAACCATGCGCGTTGGGACGCTCCCAGCCCAGGCCCTCAAGACCGTCGCACAGGGCATCGCGGCGTTCCTGATACTTCAGACGCTGCGCCTCAACCTCATCGCGCGGACCGTTCAGGCAGGCGATAGCAGCCTTCTGGATCGGGAAGAACATACCGAAGTCGATCTGACCACGCAGCTTGGCAAAGGCCGAGACAACATCCTCGCGACCGACCAAAAAGCCGATGCGGGCACCGGTGACGTTAAACGACTTGGAAAGCGAGAAGAACTCCACGCCCACCTCAAGCGCACCGGGATACTGCAAGAAGCTGCCGCCGGGCTCGCCGTCAAACACGATGTCGGAGTACGCGTTGTCGTGAACGATGAGCAGATCATGCTCGCGGGCGAAAGCGATAATCTCCTCGTAGACCTCGGGTGTGCCCACCGAGCCCACCGGGTTCGCAGGCAGCGACACGATCATATACTTGGCACGATCGGCCACCTCGGGATCGATGCCCGCCACATAGGGCAGGTAATTATGCTCGGCAACCAGCGGATAGTATTCGAGCTTGGCATCGGCGATCTTGGCACCCGCCTCAAAGACCGGGTAGCACGGATCGGGAACCAGAATGGTGTCACCCGGATCGAGCAGGGCCAGGCCCAAATGGCCCACGCCCTCCTGCGTGCCGTTGCACGACTGCACCATAGACGGCGTAATGCCCGAAACGCCAAAGCGGCGCTCATAGTAATCGCACACGGCTTGCTTGAGTTCGGGCAGGTCGCGCAGGGCATACTTCCACATCTCGGGATCTTGGGCTGCCTGCGTGAGCGCCTCGACCACATGGTCGTACGGCTTAAAGTCGGGCGTGCCCACGCTCATGTTGTAAATGGTCTTGCCCTGAGCCTTCAGCGCGAGAAGCTTGTTGTTGAGCGAGGCGAAGACCTCCGCGCCAAAGCGGTCGAGACGCTGCGATGCCTGCATGGTGCCACCTTTCGATATAAAAAACGCGGCGCTCCGA
>JAGZWV010000106.1 GCA_018378775.1 Collinsella sp.
AGGCCTGGACGAAGTCCGGGCCCGCGCCTTTAGACGCGAGCCCGGGGCCCGTGGGTTATACCCTAAGAGCAAACCACCCTTTTTAAGGGTGGTTCTGATGCAAAAGCTGGTGACGCTCGAGTGTTCTCGCAGATGTTTTGCGTGGATAAGGGCGTGCGTTGTACCATATAGACGTATATGTGTACATATGAAAGGGGCCCCGTGGCCAAGACGGTATATTCCGATAACCAAAATAATGTCGATGCCCTGGCTGAACGTCTGAGCAGCCAGACGTCGCTTTCTGCCGAGCGTGCCAAGCTGGTTGCCTACGACCTGCTCTGCCGCAAGGCGCTCAAGATTAAGTCGAGTGCGCTGGCGCAGATTTTCCGCTCCGTCGATAAGGAATGTGACACCAAGGCGATGCGCGATGAGCTTATCGCGGCAAATATCGTGACAAAGATCGAGGGTAGCGGCATTAACGGGCGCCCGGCGTTCTATACCATCAATGCCGAGATCCGCGATGTCCAGGAGCAGCCTGCCGAGTCCGTCGAAGATTTTGTCGTCGAGGATTCCGCTGACGTGCCTGCTGTGGAAGAAGTTGCTCCGCGTGAGCATGTCGATACCGATGAGTTGCTCGATGAGAACGTCGTGCGTGCCTTTACGGCCAAGGCAGGACGCGGCGGTTTTGGCGGGGGTGGCAAGCGCGATGCGCAGCGTCGCGCCCAGCAGGAGCGCTTCCGTCGCGCCGTTGCTCAAAAGGGTGAGACGGATGCCGAGACTGTTGAGACCGAGGCTGCTGCCGAGTCGCAGAAGCCCACGAAGGAGCAAAAGCCCGTGGAGGCCCAAGAGCCCAAGCGCCGTCGCGGTGCTCACTTTAAGGCTGCACAGCAGGATGCCGCGCGTGAGGCTGAAGAGTCTTCTGAGGTTGCAGACGATGTTGAGGAGTCTGCCAAGAAGGCTCCGGGTTCGTGTCGTCCCGGACGTGGTTTTGCGGGGCGCGCGTATCCCGTAAGGCGTCAGGAGAAGAGCGAGCCGGCTTCGACCACTCAGACCGAGAAGACCGAGCAAACCGAGAAAACCGTTGAGCCGGCGGCTCGCGAGCAGCAGCCTTCCGAGTCGCAGTCTGCGGCTGGCACCGAGGTCAAAGCTCAACAGTCCGCCGATAAGCAGGCGGGGGAGAGCGCCTCGAGCAAGCCCCGCCGCCGTCGTCACCGCGGCGGTCGTGGCTCAAATGCCGAGGCTGCGGCCGAGAAGGCAGCGACGCAAAGCAAGGATGCGAAGGCTGAGGCCCCGGCGGAGCAGCCCAAGCGCCAGCCGGCGAAGGGGGACAAGCCCGAACGTTCGCAAAAGAGCTCGTCCGCGCCAAAGCAAGAGCGCAAAGCTCAGGCAGATTCCAAGCGCAAATCCCAGGCTCAGCCCAAACCGACTGCAAACGTTGCGGCCGCCCAGCAGCCTGAGCCGCCCGCTCATGGCGAGGTTTCGGCGTTTGCTCTGGCACGTGTCCTGGGCAGGCAGCTGCTCAAGGTCGTTCCTACGCCAATGGCGCTCTCCAAGATTAAGGAGCAGCAGACTCAAATTGTTAAGGTCGAGGGCAAGGACGGCAAAAAGGCTCCGCAGCGCACTCAGCACAACGAGATGTCCAACCGCAAGATTGCCGAGGAAATTGCGATCATCCAGGCTTGGATTGAGCAGAATCGCGGTGCCGACACGCCGGTCGCTTCGCGTCGCCAGCGCGCCTACCAGATTTTTAACGATGAGAAGGCCTTTGACGGCAAGCACGGCGAGCGCCTGATTCGGCGTATGACCGAAAAAGGTATCAGCATGCAGGCGATTAAGGTCGCCCCCAACCGCCCCGTGCACTTTACGGGTTTCTTTACGCTGGGCGCCGACAAGCCGTTCATTATGGTCGAGAACCTAGACACCTATGACGAAATCGTCAAGCTCCTGCGCGGCCGCAAGCACGCCAAGCTTTTTGGCACCAAGGTGGGCGGCGTGATCTTTGGCGGTGGCTGCAAGGCGAGCGTTTCGCACGCACTGGATGATTATCTGGCCGAGATCGGCTATCGCTTTAACTATGTCTACTACGTGGGCGACATCGACCGAGAGGGTGCGCGCATTGTCGAGCAGACCCGTAACGCCAATGTGGTAGAGATTCGCCTGCATGCCGGTATGTATCGCGCCATGCTTGCCGAGCACAAGCGTCGCGTGAAGGCCGGCGGAGAGTGCGAACCCGCAGCTGCCAACCAGGGTGTGCCGCAGAACCTGGCGGCGACGATCAAGGATCTGCCCATGGTCACGCGCGTGCAGTTCCGCAACGTGCTGCGCGAGGGCGGACGCATTCCACAGGAGATTCTGATGACCGCCGACTATCGGGATGGCGACTCGGGAAGCTTCGACCGCATGCTGAACAATTAGTTCCGCCGTTCTACCGAACGGCGGTCCTCTCGACGCTGCGAGGGGCCCTGGCACGGCAATCTGACGTTCAACTTCGGCGGCGCGACCAGAAGGTCGGCGCCGCCTTGTTTCACGTCACCTTGCCATGCCAGGGCCCCTCTCGCTCATATGACCCAATCCGCTGTCAAGAGCCACAATGGCCCCGCCGACCGCTTGCAATCGGTCGGCGGGGCCTGCCGTTAACCCGTCCCGGTCCGC
>JAGZWV010000107.1 GCA_018378775.1 Collinsella sp.
CCGCTAGCCGCGAGGCGCGTCAATTGCGACCTTGCCGCTCTCCAGCACGTGGACGCGGCCGTCGGCGAGCATCTGCACGACCTCGGGATACAGCACGTGCTCAATCGCGTGGATGTGTTCCTCGAGCGTGTCGACATCCCAGCCCTCCTCAACAGCCAGCGCACGCTGGGCGATGATGGGACCGTTGTCGTAGATCTCGTTGGCAAAATGCACGGTCACGCCAGTTACCTTGACGCCGCGCGCAAAGGCATCGTCAATCGCATGCGCACCGGTAAAGCTCGGCAGCAGCGCCGGATGCAGATTGACCACGCGGTTGGGAAACGCCGCCAGCAGAGGCGTGTGCACCATGCGCATGTAGCCGGCCATGACCACATACTCGCAGCCGCGCTCGAGAAGCTCGTGCGCGATGATCTCGTCGGCGGCAATAGGGTCGGCATAGACATCCTTAGACAGCGTGAGCGTCTGGATGCCCGCGCGCTCAGCGCGCAGCAAACCCTTAGCCGAAGGACGGCTCGACACCACAAGCTCGATCGAAGCGTTGAGCTTGCCGGCGGCAATCAGGTCGATCAGCGCTTGCAGGTTGGTACCCGAACCGCTGATGAGCACACCGATCTTGAGCGGCTCGGCCGTATCGGTGCCGGTCGGACGGGTATAGGGCACAAAGTCCAGGCCCTCGGCGGCAGCCATCTGCTCGTTAGCGCTCATCGGAGTACACGACCTTACCGGAACCCTCGACGCACTCGCCCACGCGGAACGGCTTCTCGCCCAGCGCGACCAGGGCCTCGGTAACCGCGGCCTCGTCCTCGGGGGCGACGATCAGGCACAGGCCAACGCCCATGTTGAAGGTCTTGCACGCCTCGTTGGGCGCGAGCTCGGCCTGGCGCGACACGTAGGTGATGACGGGCGGAACGTCCCAACCCATCTCGGCGCCGTTGCGGGTGACCACGGCGTCGACGTCGTCGGCAAGCGCGCGGTTGAGGTTCTCGGTAATACCGCCGCCAGTGATGTGGGCAATGGCGTGCACCGGAGCGCCACCGCGGAGCAGCTCCAGAATCGGCTTGACGTAGATGCGCGTGGGAGCCAGCAGGGCGTCTGCCAGCGAAGCACCGCCGAGCTCCTCGAGCGGACGGCTCAGCTCCTCCGCCTTAGCGGCGGCCTCGGGCGTGCCCGGCTTAATGCCGTCGACGCCGATGACCTTGCGCACGAGCGAGTAGCCGTTGGAGTGCACGCCGGTGGAAGGCAGGCCCAGGATCACATCGCCCGGGCGGACGTTTGCGGGGTCGAGCATCTTGGGACGGTCGACGACGCCCACGGTAAAGCCGGCAAGGTCGTAGTCGGCCGGAGCCATGACGCCGGGGTGCTCGGCCATCTCACCGCCCACGAGCGCGCAGCCCGCGAGCTTGCAGCCATCGGCCACGCCCTTGATGATCTTTGCCATGTGCCCGGCCTCGATGTGACCGATGGCAACGTAGTCCAGGAAGAACAGCGGCTCGGCGCCCGAAGCCAAAATGTCGTTGACGCACATAGCGACCAGGTCCTGGCCCACCGTCTCGTGACGGTCCATGATCTGGGCAAGCACGAGCTTGGTGCCCACGCCGTCGGTACCGCTAATCAGAATCGGGTCTTCCATATCCTTAAGCGCGGCGGCCGAGAATAAGCCACCAAAGCCACCGATACCGCCGATGACCTCGGGACGGTTGGTGTCCTTAACCATCTGCTTAATCGCGTCGACGGCGCGGCCGCCCTCGGCGGTATCGACGCCGGCGTCCTCGTACGTCACATGCTTGCTGTCGCTCATCTGAGCCTTCCTCTCCCACTACCGTGGCGCCGCACGGGCGCCAAACGGTGCTCATAGTTGCGTTCATTTCGGCGCGTGCCATAACAGCACGCGCCGTCATATCAACAAAACAGCAGGTAAAACCTACCAAAATAAACCTGTCCCTACATGGCAGGTTTTAGGCCTCGCCGTGTTCCTCTTCCCAGCTGCGGTCGTCGTATTTCTCGACCACGGCGTCGTCATCAAAGTGCAGCGGCTTGTCCAGGTTGCGGGGCTTAAAGCCCTCCATGAACTTGTCGCGGCCAAAGCCCTCGGGAATCGCCACGGGGTAGCGGCCGGTAAAGCACGCATCGCAGTAACCGCCCTTGGGCATGACCTTAAGCAGGCCCTCGACCGAAAGGAAGGCCAGCGAATCGGCGCCGATATACTCACAAATCTCGTCGACCGTCTTGTTGGCGCTGATAAGCTGCGACTGCACGTCGGTATCGATACCGTAAAAGCACGGCCAGATGACCTCGGGCGAGTTGATGCGGATATGAATCTCCTTGGCGCCGGCGTTGCGCAGCATCTTGACGAGCTGCACCATGGTGGTGCCGCGGACGATGGAGTCGTCGATGACGACCAGGCGCTTGCCCTCGATGTTGTCGCGCAGCGGGTTGAGCTTCATGCGCACGCCCATGGCACGCAGCTCCTGCGTAGGCTCGATAAACGTACGGCCCACGTAGCGGTTCTTGATAAGGCCTTCGCCAAAGGGAATACCGCTCTCGTGCGAATACCCCTCCGCGGGCGGCAGGCCGGAGTCGGGCACGCCGATGACCAGGTCGGCCTCGACGGGCTCCTCGTG
>JAGZWV010000108.1 GCA_018378775.1 Collinsella sp.
CTTCTGCGTGCCGGCGTGGCGCGTAGACAGTCCATGAATGTAAGGAGTAAACATGCCGTCAACCGTTTTGGTCGGTGCCCAGTGGGGCGATGAGGGCAAGGGTAAGATTTGCGACCTGGTCGCTGGCGACTTCGATGCCGTCGTGCGCTACTCGGGAGGCAACAACGCCGGTCACACCATCGTCGTCAACGGCAAGAAGTACGGCCTGCACCAGGTGCCCTCCGGCATCATGTATTCCGACCACGTGTCGGTGATCGGTAACGGCTGCGTCGTCAACCCCAAGGTTGTCCTTGAGGAGATCGACATGTTTGAGGCCGACGGCATCACCACCAATAACCTCAAGATTAGCGGCAACGCGCATGTCATCATGCCGTACCACATCGATCTGGATGGCGCCTTTGAGCAGAAGCTCGGCAAGAAGAACATCGGTACCACCAAGCGTGGCATCGGTCCGTGCTATCAGGACAAGATGGCCCGCATTGGCCTGCGCATGCAGGACATGCTGGACGAGGCGCTGTTCCGCGACAAGCTGGAGACCGCTCTCGCCCGCGTGAACCCCGAGCTCGAGCTCATCTACAACCTGCCCACCTACACCGTGGACCAGATTTGCGACGAGTACCTGCCGATGGCCGAGCGCCTGCGTCCCTACATCACCGAGACGAGCCTGCTGCTCAACAACATGATCGATGAGGGCAAGGACCTGCTGTTTGAGGGCGCCCAGGCGACGCTGCTCGACATCGACCACGGCACCTATCCGTACGTGACGTCTTCCAACTGCACCGCCGGCGGCGCCATCACCGGCTCCGGCGTCGGCATGAAGAACGTCGATCGCGTGCTGGGCGTCATGAAGGCTTATATCACCCGCGTCGGTTCGGGCCCCATGCCCACCGAGCTTTCCTATGAGTCCGAGGCTGGCCACACGCTGACCGAGGAGGGCTATGAGTACGGCGTGACCACCGGTCGCCGTCGTCGTTGCGGCTGGTTTGACGGCCCTATCGCCAACTATGCCTCGCGCGTCAACGGCCTCACCGACATCGCCCTGACCAAGCTCGACGTGCTTTCGGCCTTCGACACCATCAAGGTGTGCGTGGCCTACGACGTCGATGGCGAGCGTTACACGAGCGTGCCCGAGCACCAGGTGCGCTTTGAGCACGCCAAGCCCATCTACGAGGAGCTCCCTGGCTGGAAGTGCGATATCACCGGTTGCCGCAGCTTTGACGAGCTGCCGCAGGAGGCTCAGGACTACGTGGCGTTTATCGAGGATCTGGCACACACCCGCGTGACGTTCATTGGCGTTGGCGCCGGTCGCGAGCAGATCATCAACCGATTCTGGAAGTAATCGGGACTATTTGGTTATTGCGATATACCCCTTTGCAGCCCGGACGGGCGGCCGAGGGGTATATTTGCTTGCAAAGGGCTCGCGCGGAGCGGGCCGTTCATCCATAGAGGAGGCACCCTTGAAGGCGGACACTCAAACCATCGACATCCTGTTGTTGGGCAGCGGCGGCCGTGAGCATGCTTTGGCAGCTAAGCTCGCAGCATCACCGCGCGCCGGCAAGCTCTACATCGCGCCGGGCAACGGCGGCACCGCGAGCTGCGGCGAGAACGTTGTTCTCGACGACTGCGATCCTGCGGCCGTGGCGGCGTTTGCGCAGAGCCACGGATGCGGACTCGTGGTAATTGGCCCCGAGGCTCCGCTCGTGGCGGGCGTGGCCGACGCCGTGCGCGCGGCGGGTATTCCCTGCTTTGGCCCGGGTGCCGAGGGTGCCCAGATGGAGGGCTCCAAGCTGTTCTCCAAGCAGCTCATGGAGCGTGCGGGCATTCCGACGGCAGCCTATGGTTCGTTTACCGACGAGGCTTCGGCTCTCGCCTACGTGCGCGAGCAGGGCGCCCCGCTGGTCGTCAAGGCCGACGGCCTTGCCGCGGGCAAGGGCGTTATCGTGGCGACCGAACTTGAGCAGGCCGAGGAGGCCGTGCGCGAGTGCTTTGGCGGCACCTTTGGCGATGCCGGCAGCACCGTGGTTATCGAGGAGATGCTCGTTGGTCCCGAGTGCTCGCTGCTGGCCTTTACCGACGGCAAGACCGTGCGCCCCATGGCTACCTCGCAGGACCACAAGCGCGCGCTCGAGGGCGACAAGGGCCCCAACACCGGCGGTATGGGCGTCTACAGCCCAGTGCCCATCGTGACCGATGAGGAGCACGCCACGATGGTGAAGGTCATGGAGCAGACCGTGGCCGAGCTCGCTGCCGAGGGTATCGACTACCGCGGCTGCCTGTATGGCGGCTTTATGCTCACCCCCGCCGGCCCCAAGGTACTGGAGTTCAACGCCCGCTTTGGTGATCCCGAGACTCAGGTCGTGCTGCCGCGCCTTAAGAACGACCTGGTCGAGGTCATGTTGGCTTGTGCCAACTGCGAGCTCGACCAGATTGAACTCGACTGGCGCGACGAGTGGGCCGTGGCCGTTGTCCTGACGAGCGCGGGCTATCCCGGCAGCTACGAGAAGGGCAAGGTCATCACCGGTATCGCCGATGCCGAGGCCATGGAGAACGTGACCGTGTACCACGCGGGCACTGCCGTGGTGGACGGCCAGCTCGTGACCAATGGTGGCCGCGTG
>JAGZWV010000016.1 GCA_018378775.1 Collinsella sp.
GATCAAAGGAATCAAGCGGCGCTGGCTCGCGACGGTCGATCAGCTCCTCGTCCTCATCATCAAAGTAATTGAACTGATCGAGCATGTCCTCTTCGATTGAACGCTCGCTCGCGTCGTCCATATAGACGCTCCCTTCCTACCGACTAACCCCCATCCTAGACAGCGACGGCTAAAGGAAACATAAAAGAGACGGCTGTCATGCGAGCCATGCGCGCAATAGCCGTTGGATAGTCGTTTAAGAGCGTCCCTAATGACTACATCGATGTTCTAAGTATCAATCAAGTCAACGCCGCAGGTAGAGGACGGACAGCGAGCGACGTCCAGGGCGAACAAGTTGGCATGAAAAAGGCAAGGCATAGACCTTCTGGTCATGCCTTGCCTTTTGAATGACAAATTGTCGCCCTGGGCGGCGCGCAGCGTCAACTGGTTACGCGGTTCGTAGAACCGCGTAACCCCCTAGTACATCTTTGCGCCGGCGGGGATGGAGGCGTCGAGCTGGATCAGGTTGAGGCGCTCCTCGCCCTCCTCCTCGTGGACAGCGCTGATCAGCATGCCGCAGCTGGGAATACCCATCATCTTGCGCGGAGGCAGGTTGGTGATGGCGAGCAAGGTCTTGCCGACCAGGTCCTCGGGCTCGTAATAAGCGTGAATACCGGAGAGGATGGTGCGGTCGGTGCCGGTGCCGTCGTCGAGCGTAAAGTTCAGCAGCTTCTTGGACTTCTTGACGGCCTCGCATGCCTTGACCTTCACAGCGCGGAAGTCGCTCTTGGAGAAGGTATCAAAGTCGACGAACTCCTCAAACAGCGGCTCAACGGCGATCTTGGAGTAATCGAGCGTGGGCTTAAGCGACTTAACGAACGGGCTCGCGGCGTTGCCGGCCTCGGCAGCCTTGGCGGCAGCGGCACCGGACTGGAAACCCTTCTCGGGCTTCATGTGCGGGAACAGCAGCACGTCGCGGATAGAAGCCTGGTTGGTGAGCAGCATGACCACGCGGTCGATACCGATGCCGATGCCGCCCGCGGGAGGCATACCGTACTCGAGGGCGCGCACGTAATCCTCGTCATACTCCATGGCCTCGTCGTCACCGCCGGCCTTCTCGGCCATCTGGGCGGCAAAGCGCTCGGCCTGGTCGACCGGGTCGTTGAGCTCGGAGAACGCGTTGGCGTACTCGTGACCGGCAATAACCAGCTCAAAGCGGTGCGTCAGGCGCGGGTCGTCCTCAAAACGCTTGGCAAGCGGGCTGACCTCGATGGGGTAATCGCACACGAACGTCGGGTTGACGATGGTGTCCTCGCCCAGCTCATCGTAAATCTCGGCGATGATCTTGCCAGCAGTCCACTCGGGCTTGATCTCCAGGCCCTTCTCGCGCGCGGCGGCAGCAAGCTCCTCGACCGGCGTGTCGATGGTGACCTGCTTGCCGAGCACGTCGGAGACGATGTCGGTCATGGGACGGCTGGCCCACTCACCAGAAAGGTCGATGGTCTGGCCCTGGTACTCAATGACCTCGGGGTTGCCGATGGCCTTGTTGGCAGCCTTGATGACACCTTGGGCGAGTGCCTTCATGCCCTCGAGGTCGGAGAAGGCACGGTAGGCCTCCATCGTGGTGAACTCGGGGTTGTGGGTAAGGTCCATGCCCTCGTTACGGAAGATGCGGCCGATCTCGAACACGCGCTCAAAACCACCGACGATGCAGCGCTTGAGGTGCAGCTCGGTGGCAATACGCAGGTAGCACTCCTGATCGAGCGCGTTGAAGTGGGTAATGAACGGCTTGGCAGTAGCGCCGCCCTGGATGGTCTGCAGGATGGGGGTCTCGACCTCCATGTAGCCGTCGGACTCCATAAAGCGACGGAAGGTGGAGAGAATCTGCGAACGCTTACGGAAGGTCTCGCGAACGTCGTCGTTGGCGATCAGGTCGACATAGCGCTGGCGATAGCGGGTCTCCTTGTCGGAAAGACCGTGGAACTTCTCGGGCAGCGGACGAACGGCCTTGGCAAGCAGGGTCGCGCTCTTAGGGGCAACGGAAAGCTGGCCACGCTGGGTGCGCACGACCACGCCGGTCACGCCCAGGATGTCGCCCAGGTCGAGGGCCTTGAGCGTACTCCAGGCAGCCTCGTCCATGTCGTTGATGCGGCAGAACAGCTGAATCTCGGCAGTCGCATCGCGCACGACGATGAACATGATCTTGCCCTGACCGCGCTTGGCGACCACACGGCCAGCGATCTTCACGACGTCCTCGGTGTCCTCGCCATCGGCAAGCTCGGCGTACTTAGCCTCGATATCGGCGACGTAGTCCTCAAGCTCAGAGTGCTCGGGATAGGGGTTCTGGCCCGCCTCGAACAGGGCGGCGCGCTTGGCCAGGCGGGTGGCGCGCTCGTCGTTGAGCGTCGATGCCTGATCGGCGGCGTTCTGGTTCTCTGCCATAAGTTAGCTCCTCAAACTAAAACGCTCCCCAGGATTCGGTCCCAGGGAGCGAAAACATACCTTTACGCGGGACCGTGGTCTAGCGTGCGATCTTGGCGATGGTGTAGACGCGAGTCTTGCCGGAAGGCGTAACGACCTCGACGGAATCGCCCTCGCCGTGACCAATGATGGCGTGACCGACCGGAGACTCGTTGGAAATCTTGTGCTCGAGCGAGTTGGTCTCGGTGGTACCGACGAGCGTGACTTCCATGACCTCGCCGTTGGGATCAATCAGCGAAACGGTGGAACCGATGGAGACGGTCAGGTCGCCCGTGGTGGCAGCAACCTGAGCGTTGGCGAGGATGGCCTGGATCTCGGCAATACGAGCGGCGTTCTGGGCCTGCTTGTCCTTAGCGGCGTCGTACTCGGAGTTCTCCGAAAGGTCGCCGAACGCGCGGGCTTCCTTGATGTCCTCGACGATCTCCTTGGCGTAATCGCCCTCACGCCAAGCGAGCTCCTCGACGAGCTTCTGGCGGCCCTCAGCGGTCAGTACGATCTGGCTTGCGTCCATACGGATATCTCCCCAACTCTGATCAAACAATCAACTGTCAACAAAACGAAAAAGACCGGCTAGCCTGCGGGCAAGCCGGTCAGGTGCTCACCCCAAAGGGATGGGACTACTCTGCGTCCGCGTCGCTGTCCTCTGCCTGCTTCTTCTTGGCAGCAGCGAGCTTGGCCTCGAGCTCAGCGATCTCCTTGTCCTCCTCGGACTGCTCGACCACGACCTCCTCGGCCTGCTTGGTCTCGGCCTTATCGTCGCCTTCCATACCCTCGCGGATATTCTTGACGGTAGAGCCGAGGGACTTGCCGAGCTTCGGCAAGTTCTTGGGCCCGAAGATAATCAGGACAACGACGAGAATAATGATGAGCTCAGGAGCCCTCAGTCCAAACATGTAGACCTCCACAATACAGCGAGACAAGCTCGAATGAGTATACCGCGGGTATCGCGGTATCACAACAATAGCTAAAAAAAGGGACCGCAAGAAGCGGTCCCTCCTCATGCTCTGGTCGGGTTGACTGGATTTGAACCAGCGACCCCTGCGTCCCGAACGCAGTGCTCTACCAAACTGAGCCACAACCCGTTAGCTCGACTATAGTAACAAAGATTTCCGTCGTGTGCTAGAGAAATTTTTACTTCTTTGGCACTTCGATGCGAACCGTGTTGGGAATGAGCTCCGTCGCGCAGGACCACCAGCCGTTTTGCTGGGCAGCGTCGGCAAGCCTTTCGGCCGTGGCGGCGGTGTCGCAAATGGCAAACGAGCAGGCACCCGATCCGCACACATCTACAGCAACGGTGCCGTCTTGTTTACGCAGCCAATCGAGAACCGTTTGTATCTGCGGCTCCATCTGCGCGGAAATGACACCTAGGTTGTTATGGATGAGCGCATATGCCGTCTCGGCATCACCAGCACGCAAGGCAGAAGCTATCGCGCCGGGCTTGTCTGCAGGCACCGGGGCCTCGTCAAAACGTCGATAGGCTTCAATTGTCGAAACGCTTGCCTCGCGCGGCTTGACCAACACGACGGGCGTTGCGGGCAGCACGGGATACTCAGTTGCCAGCACGTCTCCCCCACCTACGTAGAACGAAGGGCTCGCGTGCAAAAAGAACGGGACGTCAGCACCAATGCCCCGCGCAATGTCGTCGAGCGCGGGGTCGGTGCGATCAATTCCCCAGAGCTCCGCCAAGGCGACAATGACCGCGGCCGCATCCGTCGAGGGACCGCCCAAGCCGGCGCACAATGGAATGCGCTTCTCAATCGTCACGCAGATGTTTGCCTCGCGACCATAATGCTCGGCCATAGCAACCGCAGCCCGATACGCCGTATTCTTTTGCATGGGAAAATCTGATGACGGAACCGTCTGGACGGTCAACGCCTGCGCCGGCGTAACCGTCACGGTATCGGAAAGACCGACAGCTGCCATCAGGGAATCGACCTTGTGGTAGCCACGGTCGTCACGCTCGGTATGAACCCCCAGGTAGAGGTTAATCTTTGCCGGCGCGGAAAGAGTCAGAGACCAATCGGTCACTGTTAGTGCTCCTCGAGCTGATTGCCGAGCGGGGTAAAGATATGCTCGCCGCTCTCGGGGTCGAACAGCTCGACCTGACCGGTGAGGACATCGATATACTGGTAGGACTGACGCGACTTGCGGCCGCGACGCTCGTCAACCTCGACGATAAAGACGGCGGGGTGGACGCTCTTGATGGTGCCCATGCGCTCGACAACGCGGGTGCGGCCCATGTTGGCCTTAACCTTGACGCGATCGCCCACCATATCGGTCAGCTTCTCGTGGATGTCGTCGACGTGATTGACTTCCATCTCTTCCATGAACAGAGCCTCCAGAAGGTGCAATTCAAAAAGGGGATAATACCCCTAAGATAGACAAAACTCTAATACTATAGCACCCTGCTGCCGCCATACGCAAGTAGCTAAAAAAGCCCCATCCCAAATTGGCTACTTACAGATTGTCGGTATCGAGGACGATGGTGAACGGACCGTCGTTGACCAGGTCGACCTTCATATCGGCGCCAAAGATGCCGTGCGCCACATGCTCGACGTCCTCGCGCACAAGCGTCAGGAAGTACTCGTAGAGCTCGTTGGCGACATCGGGGGCGCCGGCATCCGTAAACGATGGGCGGCGGCCGTGACGGCAATCGGCGAACAGCGTGAACTGCGACACCACGAGCACTTCGCCGTCGACATCGGCAAGCGCCAGATTGGTCTTGCCGTTCTCGTCCTCGTTAATGCGCAAGCCGCGGAGCTTGCCCCACAGCCTATCAGCCTCGGCGCGCGTGTCGCCGTGGCCCACGCCCAACAGCACCAGATAGCCGCGCCCAATTTTGCCCACGCACTCGCCGTCGACTGTCACGCCGGCATTGAGTACGCGCTGCACCACCGCACGCACGGCTTACTCCTCGCCCGTCAGTTTGGCGGATAGGTGCTCGAGCGCATGGAATCGATGGCTGATGGCGTTCTTCTCGTCCGTCGTGAGCTCGGCCATAGTCTTGCCCGGCGTATCGACCGGCAGGAACAGCGGGTCGTAGCCAAAGCCGTGATCGCCGCGGCCCTCGTGCGCGATAACGCCCTCGCAGGCGCCCTCGCCATAGGTGACCAGGCCGTTCGTATCGATGAGCGCGACGACGCTCATAAAGCGCGCAGTGCGGTCCTCGTCGGCCACGCCCTCCAGATTCACGAGTAGCTTGGCGTTGTTGGCGACATCGTCGCCGTGAACGCCCGCGTAGCGCGCGCTATACACACCGGGCTCACCGTCCAGTGCGTCGACGACCAGGCCCGAATCGTCGGCAATGGCCATAAGGCCCGTCTCTTCGACGGCAGCCTGCGCCTTGATGATGGCGTTCTCCAAAAACGTCGTGCCGTTTTCCTCGGGGTCCTCAAAATCGCCCAGCTGGCCGAGCGCCACAAAGCGAACCTCGGGCATGACCTTGCCCAAAATGGCCTCGATCTCGGTGAGCTTATGGGCGTTGCCCGTTGCCACGACAATGGTCGCCGCTGGGTCGAGGGTGTCGATGTCGATCTTCTCAAGTGCCATGAGTGGTCTCCTTGTCTCTATAGCAATGCCGCGCCGAGGGCGACGAGGGCCTCCGCCTCTCCCCTCTCAATCAACGGCAGTCTTATACTTCGACGTTTTCCCAGATAAAACCTGCCAAAATAAACCTGTCACTTTTTGGTAGGTTAGGCGAGGGCCTGGCGCTGAAGCTCGATGAGCTCGGCGATACCCTTGTCGCCCAGGTCGAGCAGGGCATTGAGGCGTTTGCGGTCGAAGGGCGCCTGCTCGCCGGTGCCCTGGAGCTCGATCATCTCACCGGTTTCGGTGGCGACGAGGTTCATGTCGACCTCGGCATGGCTGTCCTCGGAATAATCGAGGTCAAGCAGCGTATTGCCGTCGACAACGCCCATGGAGATGGCAGCCACCTGGCCGATAAGCGGGATGCGCTCGATCTTGCCCGCCTCGACCCACATGGCGAGGGCGTCGTGCAGCGCCACCCAGGCACCGGTAATACTCGCCGTACGTGTACCGCCATCGGCCTGGATCACGTCGCAGTCGACGGTGACGGTGTACTCGCCGAGTGCCTTCATGTTGACGACGGTACGCAGGCTGCGGCCAATGAGGCGCTCGATCTCCATGGAGCGACCCTTGCGGTTGGCATGCTCGCGCTTGCAGCGCTTGCCGGTCGACGTCGGCAGCATGGCGTATTCCGCGGTCACCCAGCCGGCCTTAGCTCCCTTTCGCCAGCCCGGCACGCCCTCCTCGATAGTGGCGGCGCACAGCACGCGCGTGTCACCGAACTCGGCCAAACACGAGCCGTGGGCGTGCTTCATGACGCCACGGGTGAGCTTAACGGGGCGCAACTCGTTGGCGGCGCGACCGTTGGCGCGGTTGACCTGCATGTACTCCATAGAAATATCCTTTCGGCAAAAGATGTGGCGAAGGCTTTGGCGGCCGCCTTACATCTATTTCAGCTCATCGATATCGATATGTTCGATGCTCTTGAGCGGCTGACCAAAAATAAAGCTGCCCGCCACCGCAAACTCGGCAATGTTATCGGCCGTCGTGGCAAAACGATGCTGCGGCTCGGCGGCGTCGCCCGCCAGCTGCTCGCGGCGCGTGAGGATATCGGTCAGCTCGCGCGTGGTCTCCTCGGCGGAACTCACGACGCGCACCCCAGGCCCCAGCGCATGCCGGATAGGTCCCACCAACAGCGGAAAATGCGTACAGCCGAGCACCACGGTATCGATACCGTGGTCGCGCAGCGGCTCAACCGTGGCACCCACCAGCGCACGCACGGCAGGCGTATCGAAGATGTCCTCGTTCTCAAGCCACTGTTCCTGCAGATGTGCACCCGAGGCGAGCTCGTGTTCGACAACCTCGACAAAGCTCGAGGCAGGACAGCCGTATACATCGACGCCGGCATCTAGATCCTGAATGGCGCGCGTGTAGGCGCCCGAGCGAATAGTGAGGTTGGTGGCGAGCACGCCCACCCGGCGCGTGCGCGTGCTGTTGATTGCCGCACGGGCACCCGGCGCGATCACGCCAATCACAGGAACGTCGAGCACCTGCTGGGCCAGACGCAAAGCCGCAGCAGTCGCCGTATTGCAGGCGATGACCATAATCTTGACGTCGTGCTTCGAAAGCCAACGACCCGCCTGCAACGCAAATGAGCGCACCTCATCCTCGGTGCGCGTGCCGTAGGGGCAGCGTTTGGTGTCGCCAAAGTAGTAGACGGACTCGTGCGGCAGCGCCGTCGCAATCGCGCGCGCAACCGTCAGACCGCCCAAACCAGAATCGAACACGCCAATCGGGCGCGTGTCGCCTGCCGGATTCTCGATATCGGACATTACCTCACCAGTCTCTCTCGAAAAGACATGTCCAAGTGCGGCGACGCCGCGCTACGAACGCGCCGCGACCAGCAGCTCTGCCGTCGCCGCCCAACCGTCGACAATTTTGCCGCGCGTAACGAAAGCGTTCTCGCAAGCAGCCAGGAACTCGGGTGCGCCGGCGCTCGTCAGGCCATTCTCGACCAGGCAGAACGTGCCCACGTGATCGGCCATGTAGAAGTCGGACTCGGAGTCGCCGAGCGCCAACGTCTCCTCGCGCTCGATCCCTAGGTGCTCGCAGAAGCGCGCAATGGCGACGCCTTTGTTGAGGCCCGCGGGGTTGATGTTGAATGCGCGACCGTCCTCGACGCGATCGAGCTCGAGCGTCGTCGGCTTGGACAGGTGAGTCAGATGGCCGTTGCAAGCCCAGATCAGACCGCAGCCGGCCTCGTCCAGGATGGCCTGGACCTCATCGTCGGGCACATCGCCGCGCATGCCGACGGTGACCTCACGGTACTTGTAGCCGGTCGACATGTCGTTGTGATACTCGATCTTGTGCGGCCAGCGGGCAAGGATCTTCTCGCACACGCCGGTCTGCTCGATCACCTGGTGCGGAGTAAGGCCGCAGGCGGGGTCGTAAGGCATGTCGCCAGTCAGATACTCCCAATCGTTGGCTTTGAGGTCGTACATGACCAGGCCGCCCATCTCACCAATGTAGGAGTTGAGGCCGAGCACGCGCGCGTCCTCGTGGATCATGGTACGGTTGCGGCCCGAGGTGGGAACCACCTGAATACCAGCGCGAGCGAGCGCCACGACGGCCTCGACGAGTTTGGTCGAAGGGTTGCCGTCGTTGTCGCGCAGCACACACGAGCCGGGTGCGAGCATCGTGGCATCCAGGTCGGTAAAGACGTACTTGACCTTGGCCAAGCGCTCGCGTATCTCGCCCGAAAGCTCGGCAACGGTCGGCAGGGTGTTGTGGGACATGGTTACTCCGTTTACGTAGAAGGGTTTGGACTTGGACGGCATGTTTTGATTGAGGGAACACGCTTATGGCGACAGCGCACTCAGGGCGCCGCCGCCGTCATGGTTCATTAGTCAAACTGGGTAACATCGATCAGGCGATTGGCCAGCGAAAGGTCGCTCTCGATGGGCACGAACTCGTCGCCCACGTGCATGAGCTCCTCGTCACCCTTTGCCAGCAGCAAGACAATGGTGGGAGCATCGGGGTTGACGTACTCCTCGCGCGCCGCCTTGAACGCCGCATGCACAGCGGCTTCGCGGTCGAGGATGATCTTGTTCGGCGTATCGTCGGGAACATGTTCGGCAAGCTCGCGACAGACCTTCATCGGGTCCTCGTGAGCCGGGTCCTCGTTGGCAAAGATCATCAGGTCGGAATATGGTGCGGCCTCGCGCGGAAGCTGCTCGCGGCGCTCCTGCGCCTTGCCGCCGGCAGCGCCAAACACCGCAATGACTGGACTAGCGGGAAACGCGCGCTTGACCGACGAGAAAAGCGAACGGAACGAAAGCTGGTTATGCGCATAGTCAACGACGCAGATCACGCGGCCGTCCTTCGACTCCACGACCTCCATACGGCCCGGCACACGCAGTTTGGAGAGGCCCTTCTTGATGGCCTCGATACCGATGCCGATCTCGCGCGCGGCGGCGATAGCGACCAGCGCGTTCTCCACGTTAAAGTCTCCCGCGATACCCAGCAGGATCTTCTCCCCCGCCTCGGACTCGTCGGCACACAGGCCATGCAAGTTGAACTCGATGCTAAAGCCGACCATGCGTACGTCGCTCGCCCACAGGCTTGCCTCGGGATGCTCGACGCCAACGGTCACCAAGCGCTCGGCCGTCGACGCTGCCTCCAGCACACGGTCGACCTCTTCGGTGCCCAGATTCACCACGGCGGTCTTTGCCTGGTCAAAGATCCTGAGTTTGCTCTCAAAATAATCCTCAAACGTGGGGTGTTCGATCGGCGAGATGTGGTCGCGGCCGATGTTGAGGAAGCACGCCACGTCAAACGGCAGATTCTCGACGCGTTGGTACTTGAGCGCCTGGCTCGAAACCTCCATGACCATGGACTGGCGACCGGACGTGCGGCAGTTGGCGATATGGCGCCAGACCTCGGGGGCCTCGGGCGTGGTGTTGGTGCTCTCATAGCACTCGATACCATCGTCGGTGCTCACCGACCCGATCATGCCGCAGGACTCGCCCGCTGCCTTAATGATGGACTGGAGCATAAACGCGGCCGTGGTCTTTCCCTTGGTGCCGGTGATGCCCACGATCTTGACGTCGTGGTCAGGTCGGTCGTAAACCTCCGGCGGCAGCAAAGCCATGGCCGTGCGAACGCTCTCCACAACCAGCATCGCGGCACCGCTCTCCTTCGCGAGCGGCTCCAGAGACTCGACCAGCGACTCTTCACACACAAATGCGACGGCGCCCGCATCGAGCGCCATGCTCAAAAACGCAGGTCTAAAGGCAGCGCCCTTGCAAAAGAACACGTCGCCCGTCGAAACCGCACGCGAGTCAAACGAGCAGCCAGTCACGGCCCGCTCGTCGACCTGCTCCGACGCGCGCAGCTCGCCGCACACATCGAGCAGCTTGGCAAGCGTATCGACCGTGGTCACGGTCGCGGAATCCGAATGGTGCATCTTTCACCTTTCTCAGCCATTTGGCAGGGACGGTTTTTATAGTAACTGTAACGCACTCACGCAAAAACGGCTCCCGGAGGAGCCGTTGCGCACGGGCGTTATTGAGCCGAGGCTATGCGGCCTGAGTGGCAGACTGGCCCTCGTCGATAAAGAAGCGCTTGTACCACACCAGGAATACGAGCGGCGTATAGATCTTGCGCTGGTAATCGCCCTTACCCGCAAAGTGCAGGTCGAGCAGCTGCATAAGCTCGTCGGTGTTAAAGAACTCGCTCGCCCACGGAGCGGTGAAGTACTCCTTGACGTAGTCGTACCACTTTTGCTCGCGCAGCCAGTAGACGATCGGCACCGGGAAGCCCACCTTGGGACGGGTGGCCCACTCGTCGGGCAGCGACTTGTTGGCGGCGTGGCGGAGCACCTGCTTGTTCCCGTTCTCGTTGATGCGGTAGCGGTCGGGAATGTGCTCGGCGAACTCCATGACTTTGCGATCCAGGAAGGGCACGCGCAGCTCCAGCGAGTGCGCCATGCACATCTTGTCGGCCTTGAGCAGGATGTCGCCCGGGAGCCACATGTTCATGTCCAGGTACTGCTTCTTGACCAGCTCGGGCTGGCCCTTCACGCGTGCGTAGATGGGTGCAGCGAGCTCAAAGGCGCCGTCGCCGGTGTTGTACTCGGGCTTGAGCACGCTGTCGACCTCGCGCTCCGGCCAAACCAGAGCCTGTCCCAGGAACGACTTCTCGGGGATCTCGGCACCCTTGACCAGGAAGTTATGTCCCTTGAAGTACGGCATATGCAGCGCCAGGTTACCGAGCGCGCGACGGATGGGCAGCGGCACCATCTTTTTGTACTTGCGGACTGGGACCGTGTCCTCGTAGTAGGCGTAACCGCCAAAGAGCTCGTCGGCGCCTTCGCCCGAAAGCACGACGGTGACGTCCTTGCGCGCCATCTCGGCCAAGAACCACAGCGGCACGGAAGACAGGTTGGACTGCGGCTCGTCCATGTGATACTGGATGTCCTCGAGCGCACCGAAGAACTCGTCGGCGGTAATCATCTTGCGGACATTCTCGACGCCGAGCTTGTCAGAAAGTTCCTTGGCGTAGTTAGTCTCGTTGAAATTCTTGTAATCGAAGCCCACCGAGAAGGTCTTGTCGGGCATGAGGCAAGCGGCGATGTAGCTGGAGTCGACGCCGCCGGAGAGGAACGACGCGACCTTGACGTCGGCGATGCGATGGGCCTCGACGCTCTCGTGCACGACCTCATCCAGCTCGTCGACGTACTCCTCGAACGGCTTCTCGACGGCAGAGTAATCGCAATCCCAGTAGCGCTCGATGTTCATCTTGCCGGTCGGGATATCGACGGTAAAGTAATGCGCCGGCGGCAGCTTGTAGACACCCTCGAAGAAGGTTTCCTCGGTTGCCGAATACTGCAGCGTCATGTACGGACGCAGGGCCTTTTTGTTGACCGCCTTGTGGAAGTGCGGGTAGTCCAGGAAGCTCTTGATCTCGGAACCAAAAAGCACGCCCGGAGCGCCGTCGCCCGCATCGGCCATGGGATAGTAGTAGAGCGGCTTGATGCCAAAGATATCGCGGGCGCCAAAGAGCTTGTTCTTCTTTTTGTCCCAGATGACGAAGGCGTACATACCGCGCAAGCGATCGAGGACGGCCTCGCCCCACTCCTCGTAGCCGTGTAGGAGGCTCTCGGTGTCGGCGCCGCAGTGGAACTTGTAGCCCTTGGCCTCGAGCTCGGAGCGAAGCTCCTGGAAGTTGTAGATCTCGCCGTTGAAGACGATAACGACGCTGCCGTCCTCATTGGCCATGGGCTGAGCGCCGGCCTCGGTCAGGTCGAGGATCGACAAGCGGCGGAAGCCGAGGGCAACGCGGCCGTCGATAAACTGACCGCCCATGTCGGGACCGCGATGGACGATGCGGTCCATCATCTTGGTGAGCACCTCGGATTGGTTATCCGTCCCACCGACAAAACCGACAAAACCGCACATATACTATCCCCTCTGCTGTTGCTGGGCATCAAATCGAATCAGTAGCTTTTGAGTATACCCGAGGGCGTAAAGAGGGGCGGAATGTTCAGGCAATCTCAACTGAATCAGCTCCGCGCCGACACGCGCCGGTTACCTTTAATGGATATGAGGTGAATGAGGCGATTGTTTTGCTATACTCTCTCCGCACGGGCGATTGGCGCAACGGTTAGCGCAGGTGCTTTACACGCACAAGGCTGGGGGTTCGAATCCCTCATCGCCCACCACCGAATTGGAAACGGTCCTCGCAAGGGGACCGTTTTTGTTTGGGCCCAGCGCATGGGATTCGAACCCGCCAGGGTGCGGAGCTGAGGAAACGCGAAGCGTTTTCCAGCGCAGCACGCGAGGGCCGTAGGCCCGAAGCGAGAGCGGGCGGCGTCAGCCGCACGCGACATCCCTCATCGCCCACCACTGATTTGATAGGCTCCCAGCTATGGGGGCCTTTCTTCTTTGGGCCCATCGCAGAGGGATTCGAACCCGCCTGCACGTCTGTTACAAAGGTCGTGGCCAAAAAATGGCAAAAATGAGTACTGTTACCAATTTTGTAGCAGCGATTTTTGGGTTTCGCTGGATAAATCTAGCCCTGAATCAGCGATTTGAAACCTTTACTAGCTGTTTTCCCATTAACATAACTGAACATGTGTGGTCTAACTAATCCTAAGTAGTCGGTTTCATATGAGATTCAACTAGTGACAGTACTCATATTTGGCATTTTTTGTCCAAAGGCTCTCCTGGCCATTGCAGATTTATGGCAAAACGGGCTCCAGACCGCCGAATCGTGCCGTATATGGCACGTCCACAGTCCGGAACCCAGTCCAAATTGAGTTATTGCGCCGCGTTAGTCCAAGACACCCGATAGGATCTCGATCAGACTGTCCACGTCGGCCTCTTCGCACACGAGCGGCGGCAGGAAACGCAGCGTATGAGCACCCGTAGCGTTAATCACGGCACCAGCCCCCAATGCACGGGCCACAACGTCGTGTGCATCACCCACAGTATCGTCCAGATCGCAGCCGAGCATCAAGCCGCGGCCACGCACCTCGGTCACGTTCGGCAGCTTGGCGAGCTTTGCCTCCATATAGGCGCCTACCTTGGCAGCGTGGTCGGCATAATCGCCGCGCACGAGCGCGGAGAGCGTCGCGGCACACGCCGCGACGGCCAAGCAGCTACCGCCAAAGGTCGAGCCGTGGTCGCCCGGCTTAAACACGTCGGCAATCTCCTTCTTTGCTACGACGGCACCCATGGGCACGCCATCAGCAATGCCCTTGGCAAGGCTCATGATGTCGGGTTCCACGCCATAGGTTTGGAATGCAAACGGCTTGCCGGAGCGGAAGATGCCGCACTGGACCTCGTCGGCGATAAGCACGGCGCCCACTTCGTGTGCCAGGTCGCGCGCTGCCGCCATAAACTCCTCGGTCATGGGGTGCACACCGCTCTCGCCCTGAATCGGCTCGAGCATCACGGCACAAATTTCGCTCCCCAGCTGCTTAAATTTCGCACGCAGTTCATCGATATCGTTGGGCGTGCAGGCCACAAAGCCACCCGGCAGCGGGCGGAAACTATCCTGCAGCCAATCCTGCATAGTGGCGGCAATGGTCTCGAGCGTACGGCCGTGGAAGCCGCCGCGCATGCACACGATGGTGTTGCCGCCGTTACCGGCACGCTTGGCGTACAGGCGCGCGAGCTTCATCGAGCCCTCGTTGGCCTCGGCGCCGGAGTTGGCAAAGAAGGTCTCCCAAACCTGCTCATCCGCAGCCGGGGCACCAAGAGCAGCTGCCGTGGTCTCATCGCCGGCGACAATGGCATCGGCAAGCACGCGCGCACCATCTACGTCGTCGTTAGCAAGCTTGGACAGCAGCGCCGCGACCTGTCCACGCTGCTCGATGTAGAAGTAATTGGAGACATGCATGAGCTTTTTGGTCTGTGCCTCGAGCGCCGAGAGCACAGCCGGGTCGCCATGACCTAGGCTGCACACGCCGATGCCGGCAAGAAAGTCGAGGTACTCACGACCATCGTCGCCGGTGAGCTTCATGCCGTGACCCTCGACAAACTCGACCGGAGAGCGGCCAAAGGTATGCATAACGTAATGGGATTCAAGCGATTGCTGAGCTGCAAGTGACATGGGATGCCTTTCGTTGGGCGCCAGACGGCGCAGGCCTATGGGTGCAGGAATGGGGCGGCTGCGAGTCAGTTAGACCGTCTGAAGCTTCTCGACCTCGCCGAGGTTCTCGGTCAGGCGCGCCGCAAAGGTCGAAAGCGGGTGCGGGTGCGTATCGAACTCGTAGGCCGTCTCGGTAGAGTGGATCACGGTGCCGACGCCGGCATCGGTCAGCAGCTCGAGCAGCAGCGAATGCGGCGTCGTGCCGTTGATGATGTGGGCACGAAATACGCCGCCGGTAAGCGCATCGACGGCCGCACGCAGCTTGGGAATCATGCCTTTATCGACCTCGCCGCCGTAGAGCATCTCATTGACCTCGTCGAGTGTCAGATTGGAGATAAGTGAATCCTTGTCGCTAAAGTCCTTGTACAGGCCGTCGACGTCGGTCAAAAAGATCGCCTTGTGCGCGTGGAGCGCTGCCGCAACGGCACCGGCGGCGGTATCGGCGTTGATGTTGAAGAAACCGCCGTCCTCCCCCGCCGCGACGGTAGCGATGACGGGGATATACTCGCTATCGAGTAAGCGCTCGATATAGTCGGTGTTAACGTGCGTCACTTTGCCCACGCGACCGAGCTCGGGGTCGAGCGGCTCGGCGATGAGCGTGCCAGCATCGCTGCCCGACACGCCCACGGCCAGGTTGCCGTGGTGGTTGATGGCGGCAACCAGCTCCTGGTTAACCTTGCCGCCCAGCACTTCGCGCACGATATCCATAGTCGCCGGCGTGGTCACGCGCTGGCCGTTCTTAAACTCGACGGGAATATCGTAATGGCTCAGCGCCTCGTTAATAGCCTTGCCGCCGCCGTGCACGATGACGGGGCGCATACCGATGATCTTGAGCAAAACGATGTCGCTCATCACGTCGCGGCGCAGCTGCTCATCAACCATGGCGGCTCCGCCATATTTGATAACAACCGTCTTGCCGGTCAGGTTCTTAATCCACGGCAGCGCTTCGAACAGCAGCTGCGCGGTTGCTTCGTTGGATTCGCTCGAACGACAATCGCGTGCGAATTTCATAATCTGCCTCGTCTTTCATATCGTTATCGCGCCGTGCTCCGCTGTCCGCAATCGCGGCAAGATGCGCAGCGTGCCCGGAATCTAGGAACGGTAGTCGCCGTTGATGGAAATGTACTCATGCGTGAGGTCGCAGGTCCACACGGTCGTTGCCGCGTCGCCTGCGCCCAGGTCGGCCGAGATCACGATCTCGGGCGCCTCGAAACGTCGTAGAGCCTCGTCCTCGTCAAAGGGAACAGTCAGACCATCGCGACAGACAGGCATGCCCATCATGTCGATGGAAACGTCTTCCTGATTAAACTTCACGCCGCACTTGCCAAGCGCCATAGCAACGCGGCCCCAGTTGCAGTCGTGGCCGGCGATGCAAGTCTTAACGAGCGGCGAGTTGGCAACGGCACGGGCGGCGATATCGGCCTCCTCGTCGTTGGCGGCGCCGGTAACGTTGACCGTAACAAGCTTGGATGCGCCCTCACCATCGGCGGCGATATTGCGCGCCAGGCTCTCGCACACCTCGTGCACGGCAAATGCCAACTCGTCAAAGGCATCGGAGCCCTCGACGATAGGCTCGGCATCTGCGGCAGCGGCGCCGGAGGCAAGCATGATGCAGGTGTCGTTGGTCGAGGTATCGGAATCGACCGTTACCTTGTTAAAGGTCTGCTTGACGTTCGAGAGCAGCAGGGCATGAAGTGCCGCAGGCTCGACGGGGGCATCGGTGGTGATAACTGCGATCATGGTGGCCATGTTGGGCATGATCATGCCCGAGCCCTTGCACATTCCGCCTATCGTATAGACATTGCCCGCATGACCCGCAGCTTCACTGACGTAGGATACGGCGTACTCCTTGGAGTGCGTGTCGGTCGTCATGATGGCGCGAGCGGCATCGGCGCCACCGTGGGCGGAGAGCGCCTCGTAGGCAGCAGGAATGGCGGTCTCAAACGTGTCGATCGGCAGAATCTGGCCAATCACACCCGTGGAGGCAACCAGAATCTGCTGGGGCTCGCAGCCGATGACCTGCGATGCGATGCTGCACGTCTCGCGCGCGCAGGCAAGGCCGGTCTCACCCGTGGCGGCGTTGGCATTGCCAGAGTTGACCGAAACACCGGCGATGATACCGTAGCCCTTGTCGGCACCGCCCAGGTTGGCACGGCTCACCTGCACGGGCGCCGCGCAAAAGCGATTGGTGGTAAACACGCCGGCGCCGGGACAGGGTTTATCGGGCACGACGAGCGCGTAATCCAGACGCTCGGGGTTCTTGCGGAACCCAGCGTGGATGCCTGCGACTTTAAAACCAGCCGCAGCCGTAACGCCACCCTCGACGGCGCGAATCTTGATATCAAACAGCTCGGTATTCATCGTCTTTATGACTCCTTATGTCAAACAAAATAAAGCGGACATCGGTTGGTGCGCCATGCCAGTCGTGATCATGAGACCAGCTTAAGAGTGGCGCCCCACTCGATGCCCGACTACCAAATCGTTAACAATCGAATGTGCTACACCGGGCACGCCACTGTGGGCAAGCCTCGTCGCTCGTCAAAGCCAAAGACGATATTGGCGCACTGGACCGCTTGGCCCGCAGCGCCCTTGCACAGATTGTCGATGGCGCCCGTCGCCACCAGCACGCCCGCGCGCTTGTTGAGCGCGAGGCCAATCTGGGCAGCGTTGGTGCCGACGACCGAAGCCGTCTTGGGCTGCTGGCCGGCATCGAGCACGCGCACAAAGGTGCGACCGGCATAGAACTGCTTGTAATAGTCGACAACGTCCTCAAGAGCCAAGGAGTCGATGGCCTGCAGCGCGAGCGGCATCGTCACCGTGGAGAGCAGACCACGCTTGAGCGGTGCCAGGTGCGGGGTAAAGACGACGCGATCGGTCAGACCAAGGATTTGCTCAATCTCGGGCGTGTGGCGATGCTTGCCCACACCGTAGGCCTCCAAGTTCTCGTCGGCGCTGCAAAAATGGGTGCGGGCGTTGCAGGACTTACCGGCGCCCGTCACGCCGCTGATAGCGTCAACGATCACGGGGCCGCTCTGGGCAACCCAGCCAGCACGCACGGCGGGCGCGGCGGCAAGGCTCGTTGCGGTGGGATAGCAACCGGCGCAGGCGACCAACACGGGTTTGCCGTCGGCATGGTCGGATGCGGCGGTCTCCAAGTCCCGGCAGAACAGCTCGGGCAGGCCAAAGGCACGGGTCTTGAGCAGCTCGGGGCTCGTATGCTCGGCGGCATACCACGTCTCAAAGACGGACGCGTCGTTCAGGCGGTAGTCGGCCGAAAGATCGAAACAGCAAACGCCCGCGGCAAGCAGCGCGGGCACCTGTGCCATGGCAGCCGTGTGCGGCACGGCAAGAAAAACCGCATCGCAGCTCTTAAGCTCGGGGGCGTCATGCGTGGTGAAAACCAGATCGCTCACGCCAGCAAAGCTCGGATACACCGCAGACAACGGCTGGCCGGCATCGGCGTTGGACGTAATGGCAGCAAGTTCAAACTCGGGGTGACCGAGGACGAGGCGAATGAGCTCGGCTCCGGCATATCCAGCCGCGCCGACGATTCCAACCTTCAAAGACATATCAGACTCCTTGTCTGCGATTTATGCACCGATGCGCATTTCGCAGTGGTCGTTATGAAGTGGGTTGAAACTTTAGCACCAAAAGATGCATTAACACGTAAATGGCTTGCATATTCATGCATTGAAACATTCCCGACACATTCGCTTGAAGGAATTGACAAATAGAGCGGGCCCCGTATTGACCGACGTTCCTAACGGCGCCGGGCAATACGGGGCCCGCCCATGCGAAAACCAAGTTGTTAGGATGAGCCGGTTGGCTAGAGCTCGACCGGCACCCATTCGTCGTGATTGCAGATAAAAGCCTCGGGTTCCTCCACGCTAAAGAAGACGAGCGTGGGGTCGTTAGGCCCCTCATAGTGCTCGCTCAAGCGCTCAAGATGTTTCCATCCCGCCTCGCGCATATCGGGGGCAGCCTGGTCATCCAAGCCCGCGCGTCCGCGCAAAATGAGCCAGCCATGGCCCGGCCACCAGCTCGTGGCCTCAAAGCGCTGGTTTTGCAGCAGCTCCTGCCACACATCTTTGGTGCGCGCCGTTACAAACCACAGCTTGCCGTCCTGAATCTGTGCAAATGAGAACGGACGCACATGTGGCTGCCCGTCCACGCTCGTCGCCAGATACCACGCCGGCACCGACGTCAGGTACTCCAGCACCGTATTCAATCCGTCCATGTGTCCTCCTGGCACTAGCTAATTCGGAACGGGTAGTTAATTTGAGACGCGCTAGAGCTCCAGGCGCTCCTCGCTGCCGTCGATATCACAGAAGCGCGCGGCAATGTTGCGGACCGAAAAGAAAGCAAGGCGGCCGTCGTTGGCACTCTCGTGTTCCTCGCCGATGCCCACCATGTGCTTAAAACCCGCTTGACGCACCTTGTCGCTCGCAACTGCGTCGTCCTCAAGTGCGGCCTCGCCGGTCAACACGATCCAACATTCCCCCGGCTTCCAGCCCGAGAGCTCAAACTTGGGATTCGCACTCAGCTCCGCCCACACATCCTTGTCGCGCGACGTGCAAAACCACAGCTTGCCGTCTTCGACCATGGCAAACGAAAACGGCCTCACGCGGGGCTGATGCCCGTCGCTCACATCAGTCGTGGCAAGATACCACGCCGGAATGCGCCTGAGATACGAACAGGCGCGCTCAAGCTGAGCCGTGCGGTCGTTGTCGGTCATAGGGACCCCTTTCTTGCGCTCGAATCGCGCCTAAACAAGTTGAAGATTGATGACGATGACGCAGATGAGCAGCAACGCCGTCACCACCGCCGCCAACGCATCGCCGCGGCCAAATGCAAGTGTATGCAGACGTGTGCGGCCCTGCTCGCCATGATAGCAACGGGCATCCATGGCGGCAGACAACGTCTCGGCATGACGGAACACGCCCGTGAACAGCGGGATCGCCACACTGCCGAGCATACGCACGCCGCCGAGCGGGCCACCCGTTACGCGTGCACCGCGACTTGCCTGCGCGTCCGCCGTCTGCTTCATCTCGGTGGCGAACTGCGGCATAAAGCGCAACGCGATGCCCATGATCATGCCGAGCTCATGCGCAGGGAGCCCCACGCGCGCAAACGGTGCGAGCAGACGCTCAAAGCCCGCGGTGAGGTCGAGCGTAGGCGTGGTGAGCGTAATGGCGCTCATGCCGGCCATCATCAGGGTCAGGCGACACGCCATAAAGGCGGCAGAACGCAGTGAGCCCTCGCTTATCTGCAGAAAGCCGAGCTGCCACAGGATGCGCCCGCTCTGGTCGGAAAACAAGTTGAGCACCGCGACCACTGCGACGATTGCCAGCAGCGGCGCCATCGATGACAGGACGCGGCGAGCCGGCACCCGAGACACGGTATAGATCAGGACAACGAAGATTGCGACAGGGACCAGTCCGCGGAAGCTACTGACCGTGAGCGTCGTGATCAGAAACACAAAGCCCAAGAGCAACTTAGTTCGCGGGTCCAAGCGGTGAATTGCACTATCGCCGGGATAGTAGCTGCCAAACGAAAACGCCTCCATTAGCAGCCCTCCTCTCGCGCGATCGTCTTGGATTTAGCAATGTCCGCGACGTTAGAAGGACCGTCCGAGCGAACGATCAGCAGGTCCACCAACTCGTCTGCCAGCGACTCAACCGTATAGAGGCCGTCAAAGCGCAGCGGCACGCCTGCCTTCGCAAGCGCCAGCGCCATGCGCTGGGCAGCGGGAACACCCAAGCCGATCGACTTGAGCTCATCGGCATGCGCAAACACCTGAGCGGGCGTGCCCTCGGCAAACACCGTGCCCTCGTTCATCACGACAATACGGTCGCAGCAATTGGCAAGGTCATCCATACTGTGTGAGACCATGACGACGGTCAGGCCCCCATGGTGAAGTCGATCGATGAGCTCCAGGAAATCACTGCGCGCCGCCGGATCGAGCCCCGCCATGGGCTCATCGAGTACCAGGACCTCGGGCTCCATGGCAAGCACGCCGGCAAACGCCACACGCCGCTGCTGCCCGCCCGAAAGCTCAAAGGGGCTCTTGTCGCCCACCGTGGCCAGGTCGAGGCCCACGCGCGCGAGCGATGACTCAACGCGGCGGGCAACCTCGGCCTGCGACAAGCCAAGGTTATGCGGACCAAATGCCACGTCCTGTGCCACGGTCTCGGCAAACAGCTGACGCTCTGGATACTGAAACACCACGCCGACCTTTGCCTTAACCGCGGCGGCGTCTTTCTTGCTTGATAGGTCGAGCCCCAGCGCGTAAACGCTCCCCTCCTGCGGGCGGATTAATCCGTTGAGGTGCTGGACCAGTGTGGATTTACCCGAACCGGTATGGCCTGCTAGCCCCAGGAACTCGCCGCGGCGCACCGTCAAAGACACGTCGCGCAGTGCCCACGGACTGCTGGGGTCGTTGCCCCAGAGAGCCTGTTTGTTCGATGCGCCCTCGGCGGCTGAGCGCTTGTGCCAACGGCGACGCTCGCGGGCGCTCAGCGAATAGCTATACGAAAGGTGCGAAATCTCGATGACAGGCTCCAGCGCGTCTGCGCCATCGATTGCAGAGGAGACGTTGTCGGGAATACGAGGATCGGATGCGAAAGGCCGCCCGGCGATGCCTGTCCTACTCCGCTCGGCATAAGCCTGCACTATATCGGCGACCATATCCGCCTCGCGCACCTGTGCGCAAATGGGCACGCCCTTCGCGCGAAGCGCCCTGCCAAAACAGCACGATGCCGGTATATCCAGGTTCAGACGCGCGAGTTCGTCCGCCCGCGTCAAGATCTCCTCGGGCGTACCGAGCATGGCAACGCGGCCCGCTTGGAAGACAGCAACGCGATCGGCCTCAGCGGCCTCTTCCATAAAGTGCGTAATCATCACGATGGTCATGCCGCGAGCGTGCAACGCGCGGCAAGCCTTCATAAGGCCCTTGCGGCCGCGCGGATCGAGCATCGAGGACGCCTCATCCAAGATGAGCACGCGCGGCTCCATGGCGAGCACGCCGGCAAGCGCCACGCGCTGCTTTTGTCCGCCCGAGAGAGCGTGGGTCTCGTGGCGCTCAAAGCCCACCAGACCCACGGCCTTCAACGCCTCGCGCACGCGCTGCGCGATCTGGGCCGATTCGACCCCTAAGTTCTCGGGACCAAACGCAACATCGTCCTCGACAAGCGTCGCCACAAGCTGGTCGTCGGGATTCTGGAACACCATGCCCGCAGTCGAGCGGATGTCGTAGACCAGCTCGGGATCGGACGCGTCCATGCCGTTGACGCACACCGTTCCTGCATCGGGCTGCAGTAGCGCGTTCAAATGCTTGGCAAACGTCGACTTGCCCGACCCGTTTCCGCCGAGGATGCAGAAAAACTCACCATCCTCGATGTTCAGATCGATGCCATCGAGCGCTTTCGCAGCGCCGTCGTAGCTAAAGGAAACGCCCCGACACTCAATCATGCGCGGCCTTTGACCTGGTCCTTTTTAGGCGTGATGAGGTTGGAGACCGCCTTGTACACCGCGAGCGTCAATACCGAGTTAAGCACGGTCTTGATAAGGTTGAACGGCAGCACGGCAGGAATCATGAGCGGGGCAATCACATCGACCGAGCCATACCAGAACCAAACGCCAATGGTCAGATTCGCAACCATAGAAAGCACCGTAGCGGCAATAACGCCCAGTGCCAGGCCAATCACGGCACCCTTGTAGGTGTGCATCTTCTGGTAAACGATAGCCGCAGGCAGAATATAGCCCAGCGTGGCAACCAAGTTCATAAGCGCACCGACCCAATCGCCCGTGGTAAGCGCATGGATAACAATCGCCATGGCGGCAACAGCGGTGCCGGCACCAGGGCCATACGCAAATCCACACACCATCGCCGGCACCAGCGACGGGTCGTAGGTCAAAAACGGTGCCGAAGGAAGGATGGGCAGCTGCACGTACATAAACAGGGCGCCCAAGGCGCACATCAACGCCATGGTAACGAGCTGTTTGGTGCTCCACCTATTCGTGTTCTCAAAATGGATATGCTGCGACTGTTCAGACATAAGATCACCTGCCTCTTTCATCCGGACTCTAACCGTTGGTACTGGGATCTCACCAGTTCAGCCGGCATGCGAACCAACGCACACACGGGTCGCGGACTCATCGGCTCGGACGCGGGCATCTCGCCTGCGCCACGGCGTCCCTTTGACACCGCCCAATTTACCGCCAGTGGGGAATTCCACCCCGCCCTGAAACAGCACTTGCAAGTGTAGCACGAGCAGAAAGAGGTGCAAGTATGCCGAGGGTAATTTATGGTGAGGGGAAACGCTCCAGAAATACGTCCAGGATAGCTCAGTCGAACGCGAGCACTAGCGCAGGTGTCGCCCGCGATAGCCGGAAGAATCAGCATCGGAATCGGGGGAAGCCGACGGGTCTGAAGCAGAGGAGACGAAGGGGGCCGCAGGCATGGAGGCTCCCACGGTCCACCCGTTTCCGCCATCGCCACCAGCCGCGTCGGCGTCCAGCGTCACCGCGGCGGCAACGGCAGCACGCTGCGCCGCGCGCCGCTTCTTGCGCACGTGCCCGGCCGCAACGAGACCCACAACAATCGCCAGCAGCGCGCCCAGAACGCCCAGCGCCACCGCGGTGGTGTTGATGCCCTGTGCCTCCTCGGGCACGGGAACCTCATCCGGAATGTCCGCACGCACACCCGATACCAGCAGGCGATGCGAGTTCACGCCGTAGGGTGTGCAGGTCATGAGCGTCACGCGGTCCTCGCCGGCGGTCACGCGCAACTTGGAATCGTCGTCGGGCTCGATCACGTCTATGCGGTCGATCTTGTAACCCAGCTCCTCGCCCATCACCTCGATGTAGAACGAGTCGCCCACCTGCAGCTCATCCAAGCGCGTGAACAGGAGCGAGCCCGGCACGCCGCGGTGGCCGGTAAGCACGGCGTGCGTGTTCGCGCCACCCACGGGAAGCGACGTTCCATACAGGTGGCCGGCGCCCGCGGCGAGCACCTCGGTGGAGGTACCGTGGTACACGGGCAGATTCACGTCGATCTTGGGAATGCGCACCGAGCACATAAGGCCCGATCCAGCGTTAAGGAGTCCCTGGTAGGTGGTGTCTTGCGAGGCGATGGAATCCTTAGAGCCAGAGGCGGTGGAGGCGCCAGAGGTGTTTCCAAACGGGTCC
This sequence comes from Collinsella sp., assembly GCA_018378775.1. Taxonomy (GTDB): domain Bacteria; phylum Actinomycetota; class Coriobacteriia; order Coriobacteriales; family Coriobacteriaceae; genus Collinsella. Next base: position 23,830 of record JAGZWV010000016.1, read on the forward strand.
ACGACCTCGCCGATAACGTCCTGACCGCCGGCAGCCAGCTGCTCGTTATAGGCGTGAGCGGCCGCGAGGGCCTCCTCGGCCTGCGGGTAGGGCCAGCCGTCCACGGTGCTTTGCGCAGCGGTAACGGCGGCCGTTTGCTCAGCCTGGGACATGGCGCGCAGGACGAGGGGCGTGGCCACGATAACAAAACCGGCGGCAAAGCACAGAAGGGAAAGCAGGCGCAGGACGAGGGGCGGTTTACGCCGGCTGGTGGAAGCCGGGTTCGAACCGCCGCTCGGCGTGCGCATCGTCGATACGGGCTTGATTGCCTCCATGTGGTTCACCTTCAAAGGTACGGGTGGAATGTGGGCGCGGCGCATGAGTGCTTGCGGCTCAATGCGCTGCGCCCCGCCGCGGGTCTAGGCGCGACGGGGTACGGCGAAAGAGGAATATGGCAACGCGGCGCGCAGGCGCTGATAGGAGACGACGATCGCCCGCTCGCCGCGTCATCAAGCTAGGGAATTAGGCGCGCGTACGTGCACTCAGGGCGAATGCGGCGCCAGCAGCCATGAGCAGCACGCCCACGGTGATGAAGACCTTGATGCCCAGGTCACCGGTCATAGGCAGCTCGGTGAGATTCTTGGCGTTCCAAATCTTGATGGTCGAGCTCTCCACGGAGACGCGAGAGTCGGTATTCTTTGGGTCCTTGGCACAAGAGACGGCAGTGATGGTCTTCTGGCCCTCGGGATCGTTGGCATTCACCGTATCGGATACCGTAAAGTTGAACTTCGGCAGGGAGACGGCGGTGTAATCATCGGGAGGAACGATCTCCTCAATCTCATACGTGCCAGCGTCGAGACCATTGAAGTCGATGACGCCCTTGTCATCGGTGGTGAACACGCCAGTCTTAGGAGTGCCAGTTGACTTGTCCGGATTGGTATTCAAAGTTATCCAAGCACCGTTCTCGCAACCGAGATAGCTGTCACCGGACTTGATCGTGAACTTAGCACCCTTGAGCTTAGTGGTCATGTCCTTGGCGGTCTTCAAGATGTTGAACTTATAGGAGTAGACATTCACCTCGTCACCAGGAATGGTCTGCTCATCGGAGGTGTTGTTGGGGTTGTGCGACCAGGTGAGTGAGTCCTTGTTGGGGTTGCCCTTGATGTCGGTGGAATCAGAAAGCTTGGCATCAGCATCAAGGGTGGCACTCACTAGTACGGTCACCTTTGCGCCCTCGTTCAGCTTAGTGGCGCCCTCACTCTGGTTCACGTATTTGCCAAGGTCGATGACGGTATCTACACCATTGGCGTACTTTATATCGATATCAGTAGTGGCAGCATAGGAAACACTGTAGTCGGTATCCGCCTTAAGAGTAACGTCTCCAACCTTGACCGATACAACGTTTACGCCTTTGGGGGCGTCATCGACAAACGAAGAAATGGCAGAACTAGCAGTGTCGTTGATCTTGAACACACGGCCGGTCGAATAGCCGGTGTAGTAAGGAACGGTAGTCTCAAGCGTGTAGTACACGGTGTCACCCACGGAGAAGGACGGCTCATTGTTGTAGGTACCGTCAGCATTGGCAAGATGCTTGGAGATATTCGGAATCACGTTCTTCACGGTAACGGCACCATCGATATCGGTGTCCGGAATGCTCGTCGGCGTAATGATGGGCAGTGAGAAGGACTCCTTGTCAGCAGCGGGACTGGTAGCGTCCTTCAGGAACCAGATACCCGGGACTTTAAAGGTTTTCACATTGGCGTTGTTGTTCGTAGCCGTGGTGAACGGGGTTGCAGTAGAAGCCTCAGGGAAGGTCTGGTCCTCGAGGTTCTGGGCAAAGGTGCGCAGCGCGGCGTCGTTGTTCCAGGGCGAGGAGAGGTTAGGGGTTCCGGTATTGCTAAACACATGCATGATCAGGAAGCCCATAGGGTTGTTCGACGAGTTGCCGTCGGACACATAATAGTTCTTGTCCTGCTTGTAGGCAGTAAGCACGTTCTGGGCATTGCCCGTCTTATCAATGACAGCATTGAAGTCCATCGCGGCCTCGATGGTGCTCACGAGCTTCTCGTTGGTATCAATCGTATAGGCAATCGACTTGTCATTGTTAACAACAACGTCCTTCAGCTCGGCAAGCTGCCAGCCGTTGAACTCGTGATCGGCAGCATCCGTCGACTGCTTGTTGATCGTAATGCTGTAGGTGGGATCAGCCTTGGCCACAGGCGCTCCACCCACCAGGCCGGTTACGACGATCGCTACGGCGGCGGCGCCGGCGATCAGCTTTTGTACGAATCGGTTCATGATTCCCCTTTCAGAAATGAGCCCGACATTCATAAACATCTATCTACCAGCGCCATCGGACGGGTCGTCCTGGCAGCGCTTTGTAGCGAACCAATACGCTCCCGCGGCGATGCCGCCCAGAAGCATGAGACCGGCGCCCACGAGGAGCATGGAGTTTTCGGTCCAACCCGCGCCGGTGAGCGGGAGGTCCGTGAGAACTTTCACGTTGGTGAAGGTGGAGGCGGGAATGGCGTCGGGCGCGGCGGCGGAGGGTTGAACCTCGACGCCCTGCCCCTTCTCACCCAGGGCGTTGCCCATGTCGTCCTTCATCTGGGTGACCGTAGTGGAGGTGGTGAGGCCGGTGTACTTGCCGGCGTCATTCAGCACGGCTTTCACCGTGACGGCCACCTGGTACTCGGCCTTGGAGTAGCGGAGCTTGTCGATGACATCGGTGGCAGGCGCGACCTCCTTCACCGTGTAGGTATAGGTCTTGGCGCCAGTCGTGTTCGAAGCGTCGATCGCGGCGAGGTGATCTTTGGAGAACGAGATATCGCCAAAGGATGCCACGATGTCGTTGACCTTCGTGGAGCCTGCAGGAGCGACGGAAATAGTCGTCTGATCAGGCATAGGTGCGCTACCCTTGTTTGCCCCCGTAGCTTCGATGCTGAAATCGAACGCCACATAGCTGCCGTCGGAATTCGTAGGCCAATCCGTGTTACGAACAGATTTGGTCACCGGGATCGTCACGGACGTGGTGGTGAGAGAATCGGAGATGTACGCGTTGCCACCCTCGTCGAAAGTCGGCTTTTTGTCCTCGGTCCACGTAATGGAGCCGTTCGTGCTGGACACCGTGAACTCGTAAGCCGTCGAATTCTTCTCGTAGCCAAACGGAGCTTGGATCTCAACAAGCGTGTACGTGCCCGGCAGCAGGCCCTCGAGCGTGAACTTGCCGGGTGTGGTGTCGATGTCTGCCCACGTGGTGTCGCCCGAAGCCGACTGATCGCTCACGGTCCAAGACTGGTCAACGGTCGTACCATCGGCGTCCTTGGTCTTGGTGAGCTTCCACTCGGAACCAGCCAAAGGAGTGCGCCCTGCGTCGCCCTCCACCTTGGTCCAAGACACCGTACCGGCGATCTTGGTGTTGGCGATAGCACCCGTAGGGTTATTCTCGAACGAAACTTTATTGCCGCTCCCATCCACGTAACCCTGAACATAGTTCGGCTTCTCGCCAGTATTGTTCATAGTGGCGTAGTAGATGGTCTCGGACTTCTGGTAACCAGCCGGAGCAGCCGCCTCTTTGATGTAATAGGTGAAGTAGTTGGTGTAACTGGGATCGCCGATGTTGGCCTTCTGGTTCAAATAGCTGAACTGAATCTCGCCATCATTAGAAGCGTAATCGTTGGCAGCGCCATCCGTTACCGTAACGATGGGATGCGTCCCGTTCTTGGCATCATCGACAGTGCCGTATATCGTCCACGAGGAACCGGGAAGCAGCGTAGTGCCATCCGCAGCGTCGACCTTGCTCCATGCAATGGAGGAACCGTCCGGTGTATACGAGCCAGACCACGGGAAGTTGTGACGCTCCTGGTCCATATCGATGACGGAAGCCGAGTTACCCTCGCTGAAACTACTCCACGCCACCGTAGGGTTGTACATCTGGAAGTCCCCGCCAACATAAACGCGTCCGTTGGTGGTCACGTGATCCTCGAAGCTGCCGTTGGGAACAATGATGCTGCCCAACATGGCGGCTGCGGGGTCGTCGTCGGTCCACTTCCCGTCCCCACCAAAATCAGTATTGCCCTCAAGGGCCATACCACCGCGGATGGTGACCTGGCTGGCCGTTGCGAAGTTCCACAGGATGCTCTGGGCGGCAGTGGAGTACTGAGCCCTGAGGTTCTTAGCATCCTCGGTGTCACCCTCCTCGTACCCGCGGGAGATTTCCGTACCATTCCACCAGAAACGCCAGCCGGTGTTGAACTCAACCGGAGTCGCAGGCTTGTCCTTATCATCGATGATGTTGACGACCACGGAAGCGTCCTCAGGTATATTCATGAAGCTGAAGTCCACGCCACGGTAGGTCTTGTCGCCAATGGAGTTGGTAAGATCGGACGCCTTGAGGTTGAAGACCTGTAGCGGAGAACCGTTACCGTTTTCGTCCGCATCTCCGGTAAACGTGATGAGCTTCTCGTTGTTGACAAGAACCACCTGGTCGGAAACGTTCTTGCCGTTAACGTCGGTATAGTTCGTCTTGCGCTTAAAGGTCTTAGTGGAGTCGTCGAACGTGAGTCCGTACCGCTCCGTGTTGTTGTACTTTGTAATCGTGTATTTGGAATTCTGCTCAGCAACACCAACCGTGTAGCTCCCGGTGGGCTTAAGCCTTGCGAGGGGCGTGGATATCTTCGCCTTTACTTCGGACTCTAGGTATTTGGTGTAGTCCTTACCGTTGATGTTGTTGAGGATGTCGACTTGGTTGAACAGCGAGCTTGCGTTCGCATTTCCCCCGTCATCATAGAAGTAGCTCTGGGTTTTCACCACAGACTGGCGTCTGGGGTCAGCATTCCAATAGGTAATGGGACCGGCGATCTGCGCGGTGTAGTCATAGCCAGCGGAGTCACCCGTTGTCGACTTGCCGACCCAGGCACCCTTGGTCCAAGCACCAACCGTCGCAGTATTTGAGGTGAATCCCTGACCGGTGTTCATGTTTTCAATCGAGCTGTTTATACCGGCGACCGCAAGCACCGTGCTTCCCTCACTGGGACGGAACTGGGAACCAAAACCAACGGTGCCGAAACGGAAGCCATGGCCGCTCCAACTCTCCTTGATAGGATTCATGGCAAGCTTGCCACGGACCACGGTAAGGCCCTCCGCCTCAGCTGCATATGAGCCGGTGGGGGCGTTGTTCGCATCAAGAGTACTAGTGTTGCTCGGTTTACCACCGATGTACATGTCACGGCCGACGTAGGTGGCCACGCCGGGATCGGGGGTGGAGACATTGATATTCGTACCGATACCGATAGACGTGGGAACGTGAATTCCCGGCTCCAAGGTAGTCGTCGTTCCCGCTGAAGCCGCATTCTCATTCTGAGCCTGCTCAGCACTATTTGAAGAGCCTGCCTCGCCGCCATCGGTCTCGTTGCTATTCTGGTTTTCGGCATCCTCGCTGGTGTTACCTACAGCAGCGGACTCACTTGAGGAACCCCCCCCCATTACAGTTTTCTCGGTAGAAACTGTCTGGGTGTCGTTGGCGATGGCCTGTGAGATCGGGGGCATAACGAGCGACAGCACCAGGCTCAAAACGGAAGCTCCGCACAAAACACTTGCTAGCACACGATGTGCCGCTTTATTGTTCTGCTTGGATTTATCTGAATTTGCCGTCATCGATGTCTCCTCCCCAAGAGACCGCGATCTTGCTCTTCCGCGAATTAACCTTGAGCGCGCAACCTATAATTGCTCGCGCTCGATATGCATAATATTACTTATTGTTTAAACAACGAAAAGCCCGATTCTGTCGATTTCTTTTCTCAGAGTCTTTGTTCTTGACATTTATTCAAATTATGCAGTGTTATTCGATTTTTTCAGTTTTAGAAACCCGCAGGTAGATTTGTTGGCAAATAGAGATAAATGACACTCTGTTGTTTTTTGCACAACATTTTGTTTTAACCCGCTCAATCAGTGAACGGTCGATATTTGACTGTGAGTGGTCGCTCATCTACCTGCAGGGATAACCTACAGACTAGATAGTCAATTCCCGTACAGCCATTGTTAACGCCAACATATTCATACATCTATTCTAGAAACTGCCGCCTGTTCCCCGCGTCGATTCGCCTCGGGACAAAAAAGGGACGTAAAAATGATTGTCGGAACATTTTTAAGGACGAACTTGCTCCCACTCGCAGCCTGAAGCCTTAATCTGCACGAGCATATCTTCTTCCGCGGCCTTCCCCCTCTTGCCTTAGGTAGCCCTTGCCCACAAGGGAGTTCAGCTGACGCACCGTCTTCGTCTTCTCGTATCCGGTCACCTCCGACACGGTCGAGCGCGACACGAGCCTGTTCTCCGGAATAGCATCGAGCACCAGCCGTTCCTCGTCCGTCAGCGCGCATCGTCTATCGACGAAGGGGAGTTTGACGGAGATGTAGCCGTCGCCCACCTCGAAACTCGGTGAAGACCCGGTGCCCTCGTACGCACGCCTTATACGGCGCACGCCCGTCCCAAACTTCTCAATGAGCCCCGCGCGGAACATGCTCTCGGCAAGCACTGGGTTCCTGAGCAGGGAGAAACGACCCTCGAGGTACGCTTCTTTCGTCATTCCCGGAACCAACCCTCCCGGCGAGACGATCTCCGCATCGTCATCTGAAAGCGAGATCCTTACGCATGCGTCCACATCCCAGGTGCGATGCGCGAGGGCATTCGCAATGGCCTCGCGGAAGGCTTTTTTCGGAATCCTTTCCACCGACACCCTGTCTGCGCCCTCAATGGCCTCGTACTCGCAATACCTTTCGAAAAACGCTATCGCGCGGTCGAACTGAGCGATCACAGAAACGCCCTTTACGGTTTCCCTATCAAGAATAGTATCGTGGTCCGCCCCGAACTTAGCCATGTCAATTCCTGAGAACGCATTCTCGTCGGCGAGCAACGCCGCAGCATTGGTAAACGCGTCTCCGTCGAGCAGGCCGAGTGTCCTCATGACGTCGTTCGTCAGGGCATTGACGCCCAAAGCACTTGACAGCCTCTTTCCCAAAACGGTGAATTCAAGGTCGCCAGAACGGGCGGGCAGCGCATCGAAGCTGAGGTTCTGCCCTTCCAGTATGAGACGTTTCAGCTCCACGCCGTCCACCTCAACCGTTGCGGAGTCCGACCTTCTGTAGGCCTTACCGCCGCTCAAATAGGGTTTATCAAGCCCCTCCTCTACCGAAAGCTCGACCGTTCTTCCATTTTCTCCTATCTCTAGAAGAAACGACGGACGCGGCGAAATCGAGTCGTTGATCCTGTTCTCGATGTCTAGGCATGCCTGCTTAGGGTTATCGAGCCCCACCACAGTGCCATCGTCGTCAACACCGAACACTATGCGGCCGCCGTTGAAATTGGCGAACGCGCTCACCGTCTTCAAAAAGCCCCTGTTGATTTCGGATTTATATTCCAGGTCATCAGTTTCTCTCTGCATAGCCGCTCCTATCCCTAAATCGTTGCAACGATTGTACAACGATTATCAAATCGTTGTAGATACGACGCAACGACTACGGAGCGTTTTGCCTTTGCTGCGCAAGGTCACCGAGAATCTGTAATATAGCCAGCCGAAATAAACGAGGACCACAGATCAGCCAGGGTTTTCATTGAATATCCCTTTTGCCTTTATATACACAAAAAGCGCCCCCTCTGGGCGCTTCTTGAGAGGCTCCCCCTTGGATGTACCCAAGGAGGAGCCATCCTGCTCAACCGCTACGAGGCGGGGGTCGGTAAGCCCTACCTCGACCTTCTGCACATCCTCGAAGGGCGGGACCACTTCGTCCTCACTACCAACGTCGACCACCAGTTCCAGCTGGCAGGGTTCGACAAGGCGCGGCTGTTCTACACGCAGGGGGACTACGGCCTGTTCCAATGCAGCCGCAACTGCTCCAGCGAGACGTACGACAACGAGCGGCAGGTCCGCGAGATGGCGGAGCTCCAGAAAGACCAGCGGGTGCCGAGCGAGCTCGTTCCCCGCTGCCCGCGCTGCGGGGCGCCCATGGTTCCCAACCTGCGCATCGACGGCTCTTTCTGCGAGGACCGCGGATGGCACGAGGCAGCCGCCCGCTACCGCGCATTCTGCGAGGCGCACTCTGGCGACCGCATCCTGTACCTGGAGCTGGGCGTCGGAGACAACACGCCCGTCATCATCAAATACCCCTTCTGGAACGCCGTGGCACAAAACGGCCGTGCGGCGTACGCCTGCGTAAACATAGGAGGGGCGTGCGCACCGGCCGCAATCGCTGGCAGGAGCATCCTCGTAGATGACGATATAGATGGATTTCTTCAAAGCGCTTTAGTCTGATTACCTGACAAAGCGAAAATCATTCCTCAGCACCGCAGGCCATTCTGCCGCCTATTGGCGAATGGGCACCCTATTTTATTAATCTTCTTACTGCGCCGACACCCCATCAACCACGTCCTCCGCCCACGCCGACCCCAAGGCCGTAAACGCAGGGAATCCGCAGGGCGCGACGGGGTTTCTCCCCAGAACATTCCGCACTGATATCTTCTGTATTGAAGACGTCGATGGTGCACCCGTATACCATTGACGTCGACACCATCAGATGCGGACCGCGCGGTGACCCCA
>JAGZWV010000109.1 GCA_018378775.1 Collinsella sp.
GTAGCCGGGTGCACGACGAGCGACTTGACGTCGGCCACGTTGGCGAGCAGCGAGAAGACCTGCAGATGATCGATGAACTTCCAAGCTGCCTCCTGGCCACCCTTAATCTCAAAGGTAAAGATCGAGGCACCACCGTTGGGGAAGTACTTCTGATAGAGCTCGTGATCGGGGTGCTCAGACAGGCTCGGGTGGTTCACCTTGGCGACGTGGCTGTCGCCAACCAGGAACTCAACGACCTTCTTGGTGTTCTCGACATGGCGGTCGACACGCAGCGACAGGGTCTCGGTGCCCTGGAGCAAGATCCAGGCGTTAAACGGGCTGATGCAAGCGCCCTCGTCACGCAGCAGGATGGCGCGGACATAGGTCGCGAAGGCGGCAGGGCCGGCGGCCTCGGCAAACGAGACGCCATGGTAGGAGGGGTTGGGCTCGGCGATCTGCGCATACTTGCCGCTCGCCTTCCAATCGAAGTTGCCGCCATCGACAATCACACCGCCCAGCGAGGTACCGTGGCCGCCAATGAACTTAGTTGCGGAGTGAACGACGATGTTGGCGCCATGCTCCAGCGGACGGAACAGATACGGAGTGCCGAAGGTGTTATCGACGACGACCGGCAGGCCATGCTTCTTGGCGACCTCGGAGATGGCGTCGATGTTGGGAATATCGGAGTTGGGGTTACCGAGCGTCTCGAGATAGATGACTGTGGTGTTGTCCTTGATGGCGCCCTCGACCTCGTCCAGGTTGTGGGCATCGACGAAGGTGGTCTCGACACCAAACTGGGAGAGTGTGTGCTCCAGCAGGTTGTAGGAACCGCCGTAGATGGTCTTTTGAGCCACCACGTGGTCACCGGCCTGGGCAAGAGCCTGCAGGGTATAGGTGATAGCAGCAGCACCGGAGGCGACGGCGAGACCTGCCACGCCACCCTCGAGTGCGGCGATACGGTCCTCGAAGACGCCCTGGGTGGAGTTGGTCAGACGGCCGTAGATGTTACCGGCGTCGGCAAGACCAAAGCGGTCGGCGGCGTGCTGGGAGTTGCGGAACACATAGCTCGTGGTCTGGTAGATAGGCACGGCGCGGGAGTCGGATGCGGGGTCGGCGCTCTCCTGGCCAACATGAAGCTGCAGGGTATCGAAACCAAAGGTGTGCTCGGGGTTGTTGATGAACTGGCTCATGATGATCTCCTTGATCGAACAAAAGTAAATAAAAAGAGAGAAGTAAGTCGCTGTCTCCTGATCACGCCGACGGGCGCAAACAGGAGCCCGGCATTCGTCTTGGTAAGCAATTCATATGCGGGCCTCCTTTCGCATCCCGGTTCCGTGGTTGGCTTAATTACCTACCGCCTTTGTGTGTTTTGAATAGTACGAGCATTGTTTCCCTCGGTCAATCACTTAAAAGCGCTAACCTGTTATCGGTTTTTTAGATAGCTATCGAAAGGACGGGCGCCGATGACCCTCCAGCAGCTTCGCTTTCTTATCGCCGTGGCAGAATCCGGCTCAATTAACGCCGCAGCTCAGCGCCTCTATACCGCTCAGTCCAACATCTCAAACGCCGTCAAAAGCCTGGAACAGGAACTCAATCTGGAGATCTTTACGCGCTCCAGCCGCGGCGCCACGCTCACCAACGACGGCACCGAGCTTTTGGGTTATGCACGCCAGGTCGTAGAGCAGGCCGACATGCTCGAGGCCCGCTACGAGGACGGCGGTACCCCGCAAGCCCGCCTCGCCATTTCCGCCCAGCACTACGCCTTTTCGGTCGAGGCCTTTGTCAACGTAGTCGAGCGCTGCCGCGACAGCAAGTTCGAGTTCATCATGCGCGAGACCACCACATCGCAGATCATCGATGACGTCCGCGCATTTCGCAGCGACATCGGCATCCTCTATCTGGACGACTTTAACGCCCGCGTTCTGCAGAAGGCTTTTGCCGATGCGCGCGCGAGCTTCCATCCCCTATTCGACGCGACGGTCCACGTCTTCGTTAGCGAGCGCCACCCGCTTGCCCGCCGCCCGCAGCTGTCCCTTGCCGACCTCACACCATATACGCGCTACAGCTTTGAGCAAGGCACCTCGAACTCCTTCTATTACGCCGAGGAACCTTTTAGCTATATCCCTTGCGACCGCAACATACGAATCTCGGACCGCGGAACACTTACCAACTTACTTATCACGTCGAACGGCTACACCCTGTCGACCGGTGTCCTCTCCAATGAAATGCAATGGGGTATGGCATCGATCCCGTTAGCAGACGCCCCAACGATGCACGTAGGCTATATCATGCACGACGGGCGCAAGCCCTCTCCCCTCTTGCAGCAATACCTCGACGAGCTCAACCGCATCATCCATGCCAACTAACTGTCGGAAGACGGGGTAGAAATCGTAGATTGCTAGCCCCCGGCGGGCATGGCGCTACAATGGTCACTCACACGAAACGTACCCAACGAAAGGAACCATGTGAAGGTCATCATCTACACCGACGGCTCGGCCCGATCAAATCCGGGACGCGGCGGCTACGGCGCCGTACTCAAATACACCAACCCCGCCGGCAAGACCTTCACCTCCGAGCTTTCACGCGGCTACGCCAAGACCACCAACAACCG